>JASFWR010000351.1:0-3955 GCA_050049155.1 Planctomycetota bacterium
CTCGCCTGCAACGACGACGCCTGCGGCCTGATCTCCGAGGTCACGTTCTCGGCGGTGGCCGGACAGACCTACGACATCCGCGTCGGCAACTTCGCCGCGGGCGGCGGCTCCATCGGTTCCTTCACCGTGGCGCCCGACATCCCCCTCCAGAACCCGAGCAACGGGCACTTCTACCGGGTCGTGGACGGGAACCTCTCCTGGATCGACGCGCGGGCGGCCGCCGAGACGACCCTGTTCCAGGGCATCGCGGGGCACCTCGTGACCATCTCCGACCAGGCCGAGCTGGACTGGATCCTGGCCAACCTCTCGCCCCAGCGCCCCTGGATCGGCCTCTACCACAACCCCAACTCGCCCAACTACTCCGAGCCCGCCGGCGGCTGGGAATGGGTGACGGGGGAGCCCGTCACCTTCCTCAACTGGTTCCCGGGTGAACCCAACAACACCAGCGCCTCCGGGGGTCCGGAGGACTACGCCGAGATGTTCGGCAGCGGCGAGTGGAACGACGCGGAGCTGAACCACTCGTTCACCAGCCAGTACCTCATCGAGTGGGACGGCGGCTCCCTCGGCACCACGTACTGCAGCTCCCTCGCCAACTCCACGGGCGCCGTGAGCAGCCTCAGCGCCGCGGGGTCCGTGGTCGTGGCCACCAACGACCTGACCCTGACGGCGGCGGACCTCCCGCCGTCCTCCTTCGGCTTCTTCCTCGCCAGCCGGACCCAGGGCAACGTCCCGAACCCCGGCGGGAGCGAGGGCGTGCTCTGCCTCGGCGGCGCCATCGGCCGCTTCGTCGGTCCGGGCGAGATCAAGAACAGCGGCCCGAACGGAGAGTTCAGCCTGACCCTCGACCTGACCCAGCTCCCCTCCCCCACGGGCTTCGTCGCGGCGATCCCCGGGGAGACCTGGAACTTCCAGGCCTGGCACCGGGACTCGGTCGGTGGCGTCGCGGTCTCCAACTTCACGGACGGCCTCTCCACGGCGCTGCAGTGAGCGTCGGTCCGAGGCCCCGTCTCGCGGCGGGGGCTCCGGAGGGGGCGGCGCCGGAGGGCGCCGCCCCCTCCCTCGTTCAGGGCCTCCCAGGGAGGGGCTCGCGCGGGCTCAGCCCCCGAGCAGCCCGCGGACGGTCGCGACGTGGCGCGCCACGCCCTCCTCGATCTCCCGCGCCTCGATCCGCTCGCCGTCCGTGTGCGCCAGGTCGATGGATCCCGGTCCGATGAGCAGCGGGGTTCCCCACTGGCGCAGGTGGGGCGCGTCCGTCCCGAAGGCGACGGGCTCCGCCGGCTCACCCTCCGGCACGAGGAAGCGGACCGGCCCGTACTGTTCGCGCTCCTCCACGAGCTCCACTTGCTCACCCAGGGCCGCGTCGATCCGCCCGCGCACGACGTCCGGCTCCTCCACGGCGCGCACCAGGATGCTCGCCCGCGCCGACGGCGCCACGACGTTCGGGGCGTGACCGCCCTCGATGGTGCCCACGTTCAACGTGCCCTCCCCGAGGTCGGGGTCCGAACCCCAGCCGCTGCTGGTGAGGCGCGCGCAGCACCCCACGAGCTCGTGCACCGCCGAGGGGCCCAGGGGGTTCGAGCTGTGGCCCGCCACGCCCCGGGCCACCAGGTCCGCCAGGAAGATCCCCTTGTGCCCGCTGATGAACCGGTTGCCCGTGGGCTCGCCGACGATCGTGTAGCGCGGCGCCCACTCGTCGCGCCGCGCGGGGTCGTCCGCGAGGGCCCGGTCCGCCGCGGCGGCGCCGACGCTGTCGACCTCCTCCCCCACGGTGAAGAGGAACCCGACGCGACGCTCGCCGTCCGCCACGAGGCGCTCGGCGGCGAGGAGCATGGACAGCGCCTGCCCCTTGGCGTCGCAGGCCCCGCGGCCGTACACCGTGCCGCCGCTGACCCGGGGCGGGATGAAGGGCGGCACGGTGTCGAGGTGGGTGCAGAAGACCACCTCCGGCCGCCCGGCGCGGGCCAGCACGTTGCGGCGCCCGGGGGCGACCTCCTGGAACTCGACGTCGAAGCCGTGCCGCTCCAGGGCGCGGCCCAGGGCGTCGCCGTAGTCCCCCTCGTTCCCCGTGATCGACTCCACGTCGATCCAGTCCGCGAGGGTCGATGCGATCTGGCCGAGGTCCATGGCCGTCAGTCTAGCGACGGCCCCGCCTGGCGGCCGCCCCGACTAGCGGCCCACCCGCAGCGGCATCCCGGGCTTGGGGAGCGCGACGGCCGGGAGCCCGTCGCCGGTGGGCGCCCCGAGCTCCTTGACCACGGCCACCTCGTCGCACTTGTGGAACTTGGGGCACTTGAGGCAGTCCGTGAACACCTTGTGGGGCAGGGACTCGTGCTCGACCACCTCGAAGCCGAGCTTCTGGAAGAAGCCGGTCACGTAGGTGAACGCCATCACGCGCGCGATCCCCAGGTCCTCGGCCTCATCGATGAGGAACTCCGCCAGCCGCCGGCCGAGGCCGAGCTTCTGGAAGCGCGGGTCCACCGCGATGGAGCGCACCTCCGCGATGTCGGTCCAGATGATCGCGAGGGCGCCGCAGCCGGCGAACTCCCCGTCCACGGTCGCCACGATGAAGTCCCGCAGCTTCTCCACGATGGACGCGGGCGAGCGGGGCAGCATGAGCCCCTCGGCGGCGAGCCCGTTGATGAGGTCCATCATCGGCTCGACGTCGCGCATGGTCGCGCGGCGCAGGCTGATCTCGGGGGCGCTCACGAGGCGGCCCCCGCCAGCGCCTCGCGCCAGCGCGCGACCTCGGCCTCCACGCGCGCGACGGCGGTGCCGCCCACGACGTCCCGCCGCGCGAGGAGCGCGTCGGTCCCGAGTTCCCCGGCGAGGTCGACCCCGTCGAGCTCGGGCATGGTCGCCGCCCGGGCGGCTTCCGAGAGTCGCTCCAGGGGGACCCCCTCCTCGACGGCAGCGTTGACCGCCGCGCCGACCCGGTCGTGGGCCTCGCGGAAGGGGACGCCCCGCTTCACCAGCAGGTCCGCGAGGTCGGTGGCGTCCAGGTAGCCCACCGCGCAGGCCGCGCGGGCCCGGTCGCGGTCGAAGACCAGGTCCCGGACCACGAGCGCCGCCACCTCGAGGCAGGTGCCGGTGGTGTCGAGGGCCTCGAAGAGCGCCTCCTTGTCCTCCTGGAGGTCCTTGTCGTAGGCCAGCGGCAGCCCCTTGGTCGTGGTGATGAGGGTCGTCAGCGCGCCGTGCACCCGGCCCACCTTCCCCCGCAGGAGCTCGAGGGCGTCGGGGTTGCGCTTCTGCGGCATCAGGCTCGAGCCGGTGGAGACGGTGTCGCCGAAGGTGAGCACCGCGGCCTCCTGGCTCGCGAGGAAGATCCAGTCCTCCGCCATGCGCGACAGGTGCAGCATGGTCGTGGCGCAGGCGAAGACGACCTCGAGCACGTGGTCCCGATCGCTCACCGCGTCGAGGCTGTTGCGCGTCGCGCCCAGGGCGAAGCCCAGGTCCGCGGCGAGGGCCTCGCGGTCCACGGGGTACGCGGTGCCCGCCAGGGCCGCCGACCCGAGGGGACAGGTCTCCATGCGCGCCGCCGCGTCGGCGAGCCGGCCCGCGTCCCGGGCGAGCATCTCAACGTAGGCGAGGCACTGGTGCCCGAAGGTCACCGGCTGGGCCCGCTGGAGGTGGGTGTAGCCCGGGAGCGGCGCGTCCGCGAGCTCGCCGGCGAGCTCCACCAGGGCGGTCTGCGCCTCGGCGATGCCGGCGCGGATCCGGCCGACGGCGAACCGCAGGTACAGCTTGAGGTCGGTGGCCACCTGGTCGTTGCGCGAGCGGCCGGTGTGCAGCTTCTTGCCGAGGTCCCCCACCCGCCGGACGAGCTCCTCCTCCACGAAGGAGTGCACGTCCTCGGCGCGCGAGGCGTCGAGGGGCGAGGCGTCCTCCGACAGCTCGGCCGCGATGGCCTCCAGCGTCGAGACCAGCTCGTCCCGCTCGGCGTCGGTGAGCACGCCCG
>JASFWR010000068.1:0-12775 GCA_050049155.1 Planctomycetota bacterium
GCCCGCCGGTAACCGCCAGGCCCCTCTGTTCGCACCTATCGAAGGAGTGGCTCCCCGAGCAGGGCTCGAACCTGCGACACAGCGGTTAACAGCCGCTTGCTCTACCAACTGAGCTATCGGGGAATCCGGCCGAAGGATAGTCGGCCGGGGGGGCATGTCAAGCGAGTCGGGGCGTCACTTTCGGGGACACCGACGCTGGCTCGGAGCCGGGTCGACCCGGGCTGGAATCTCCCTCGACGGGGGAGAGCTGGCCGCCCGATGGCCGCCTGGATCGCGGCGGCGGCCGGCCGGCCGGGGCTCGGGGCGGAACGGTTGGAGCCCGCCGTGGGGGCTCGACGGGGAGGTCGGTGGTGGGCCCGGCTGTGGGCCCGGCTGTGGGCTCAGTGGGCAGCTGGACTGGGAGCTCGGCCGCGGCCTCGCTCGGGGGCTCAGTACTTCAGGCCCAGCTTCTTCAGCTTGGGGGCGATGACCATCCGGCAGTAGCCCTGGGACGAGTTGTCGAAGTAGTAGCCCTGGTGGTACTGCTCCGCCGGGTAGAAGGTCGCGGCGGCCGTGACCTCGGTGACGATGGGGTCGTCGAAGGAGGGCTGCACGTCCTTCTTGGACGTCTCCGCGATCCGACGTTGGTCCTCGGAGTGGTAGAAGATCGCCGAGCGGTACTGGGTGCCGCGGTCGTTGCCCTGGCGGTTGAGGGTCGTCGGGTCGTGGAGGCGCCAGAACCAGTCGAGGAGCTCGGCGTAGGTGATCACCGACGGGTCGAAGGTGACCTTCACCACTTCGGCGTGACCGGTCTGGCCGGTGCAGATGTCCTTGTAGGTGGGGTCCTCGGTCTGGCCGCCGGTGTAGCCGGACACCACGCTCTTCACGCCCTCGACCTGCTCGAGCACGGCCTCGATGCACCAGAAGCAACCGGCGCCGAGGGTGGCGACCTCCTCGGCGGGGGGCGCGGGGCTCTCTTCGGCTTCCGGGGTGGCGTCGGTCATGGCGGGGCTCGCGGGGTCGGGGTTGGCGTCGGTGGCGGAGGGCTCGGCGGCGGTTTCGGGGCTGGCGCCCTCGGTGGCGGAGGCACCCTCCACAGGAGCGAGGGAGGGCTCCGGAGCCTGCGCGCTCGACGGGACGCCGTCGGCGGCCTGAGCCACCGGCTCGGCGACGTCGTTGGGCGCATCACCGGCGCTGCAGGCGCCCGAGAGCGCCACGAGGGAAGCCAGCAGGAGCGGGGCCGCGGCGCGGAGGAGGGTTTCCTTCGTCATGCTCGAGGGTGGGGTCAGAGGTCGTCGGCGGGCGACGGTGGGAGCCGCACGGGATCGCGCTGCATCGTGTTCAAGATGGGCCGGTCCGCCCAGAATTTCGCGGGCCGAGGCTGCTCGGTTTCCGTCAAACCTGCGCTTCGCGCGGCCCACCGGCAGACCCTGCGGGGGTCCATCCCGCCGGCCCTGAGCTCGGCCAGGGTGATGGCCTGGTCCCGCTTCGCGAGCCGCGCCCCCTGGTGGTCGAGGACGAGGGGGACGTGGGCCTGGGCGGGGCTCGGGAGGCCCAGGGCCCCGGCGACCAGACGCTGACGGGCCGCGCTCGGGAGGAGGTCGTCGCCGCGCACGACCTCCGTGACCCCCTGGTGGGCGTCGTCCACGACCGTGGCCAGCTGGTAGGACGCGCCGCCGCCCTTGCGGGCCACCACGAAGTCCCCGGCCTCCCCGTGGGGCGAGTGCGCCTGTGGCCCTGCCACCAGGTCCTCCCACCGGACCGACTCCCGCGGTACCCGGAGACGCCAGGCGACCTGGTCCGGCGGGGCAGCGGCGGTGCGGCCAGGGTCCTCCCGGCAGGTCCCCGGATACGGCACCTCACCGCCGTGGCCGTGGGGGGCCGACGCCGCCTCGGCGAGCTCCCGCCGGGTGCAGACGCAGGGGTACACGGCGCCGGCCTCCCTGAGGCCCGCCAGGGCCTCGGCGTGCGCGCCGGCCCGCTCCGACTGCAAGAGCGGCTCGCCGTCCCAGTCCAGCCCCAGCCAGCGCAGGTCCTCGAGGATGCCGTCCGCCGCGCCCTCCCGGACGCGATCGGCGTCCAGGTCGTCGATGCGCAGGACGACGCGTCCCCCCTGGCTCCGGGCGGACCACCAGGCCAGCAGGAAGGAGCGGGCGTGCCCGAGGTGCAGGCGCCCCGTGGGCGAGGGAGCGAGGCGGCCGACGACCGTCACGCGCCGCGCCTCCAGCGCTCGGCTCGTCGCGGCCCGGTCAGCGCAGCAGCCCGCGGGGCCCGCGGCCCCGCGCCTCCTCTCGGAGCTTGCGCGGCCCCTCGTCGCCGAAGGTGGTGAAGCAGGCCCGCGCCGCGAGCACGTGGGGGTCGTCCTCGGGCACGACCCGCTGGCCCTGGCCGGGCACGGTGATGTCCACGTCCCCGACGGCGCCGCCGCGCCAGGCGACCATCCGGTTCGAGGCGCCCTCGAGGAGCAGGTGGGTGGCGTGGGCGCCGAACAGCGTCCCCAGCACCCGGTCGTCGGCCACGGGGGAGCCGCCGCGCTGGACGTGCCCGAGGGTGACGGCACGGGCCTCCACGTCCGAGCGACGGTCGATCTCCTGGGCGATCCGCTCGCCGATGCCCCCGAGCTTGACCGGGTCCGGCGAGGTGGGGTCCAGGGTGTGGACCACCTGCTCGCCGCCCTCCATGCAGGCCCCCTCGGCCACGCACACGATGGTGGAGCGGCGGCCGATGGAGGTGCGCCACTCGATCTGCTCCAGGACGTGGTCGAGGGTGAACGGGATCTCGGGGATGAGGATCACGTCCGCGCCGCCGGCGATCCCCGCGTGCAGGGCGATCCAGCCGGCGTTCCGGCCCATGACCTCGACGATCAGGGCGCGGCCGTGGCTCTCGGCGGTGGTGTGGACGCGGTCCAGGGCCTCCGTGGCGACCTCCACGGCGGACTGGAAGCCGAAGGTGAGCTCGGTCCCGTGGACGTCGTTGTCGATGGTCTTCGGAACGCCGATGACGGGGATGCCCGCGGCGGCGAAGGGCTGAGCGCAGGCCATGGTGCCGTCGCCGCCGATCACGACCAGGGCCTCCAGGCCGTGCTGCTCGATGGTCTGGAAGCAGCTCCCGGTGACGTCCTCCCAGACGACCTTCCCGCCCTCGTCGAAGCCGGTGGCGAAGCGCGCCGGGTTGGCCTTGTTGGAGGTCCCCAGGATGGTCCCGCCGAGCTTCAGGATCCCGGAGACGTCGTCGTAGCGCAGCTCGCGGACGCGGTTCTCGATGAGGCCCAGGAAGCCGTCCTCGATGCCGTGGACGTCGAGGCCGGCCTGGATCGCGTGCTTGGTGACGGAGCGGAGGACCGCGTTGAGACCGGGACAGTCTCCGCCGCCCGTGAGAACTCCGATGCGCCTGGGGATGCTCATGGGCGCATGCTAACGACCTGGAGCGCGCGTTCCTCGCGCCGCGGGCGGGTTGTGGAGGGCCGGATGTGGGCGGGGTCCGGCCCTGTCGGCCCGATTCGATCCACGGCCATCGTCGATCCACGGCGCCTCTTGGCGCGCCAGCAGAAGCCGACCGAGGCGACCTGGGTCTGACCTCTTGGGGCTCGAGGGGAACCAGGGGGCCGCCCCGCGGCCCTGGCGGGATAGGCTTCCGGGGTCATGGAATACCGCCCCACCGCCATCCCCGACGTCGTCCTGTGCGTCCCCAAGGTCTTCGGGGACGAGCGCGGGTTCTTCATGGAGACCTTCCGCGCGGACGAGTTCGAGCGGGAGTGCGCCCCGGTGAAGTTCGTCCAGGACAACCACAGCCGCTCCACCCGGGGGATCCTGCGGGGCCTCCACTACCAGAACCCCCAGCCCCAGGGGAAGCTGGTGCGGGTCACGGAAGGGGAGGTCTACGACGTGGCGGTCGACCTGCGACGCAGCTCGCCCACCTTCGGCCGCTTCGTGGGGGAGCTGCTCTCGGCGGAGAACAAGCACATGCTCTGGGTGCCGGCGGGCTTCGCGCACGGGTTCTACGTGACGTCGGACGTGGCCGAGTTCACCTACAAGTGCACCGACTACTACTCGCCCCAGACGGAGCACTCCCTGCTCTGGAACGACCCCGAGCTCGGGATCCCGTGGCCCCTGGACCGGGGCGGCCCGCCGAAGCTGTCGCCCAAGGACGAGGCGGGGCTACCGCTCTCCGAGGCCGTCGCCTTCGACTGATCCGGCCTCCGACTAGTCCAGGAGGTCGAAGGGGCTCACCAGCCGCCCGAAGCCCCACCCCAGGGCGAGCCCCACGGCGCCGCCGGCCACGGTACCCACGGACCCGCCGCCGAGGCGAGCGCCGAGGAGGAGGGCGCCCATGGCCGCGCCGGCCACGGCGCAGAGGGAGCACCAGAGGGTTCGAAACATGGGGAGTGGCGCCCGCGAGTCGCGTCGGGCGGGTCGGAAGCTACGCAAGCCCGTCACCGGGTGCGAGGGGAATCGCGCGGCCCGATCGAGCCGCCCATTGAACAGCGCATGAAACGACCCCGCCCGGTGCTGCCGGGCGGAGCCGTTCGCTCAAGCGTGCCCCCGGACGTGGCGTCGGGGGCGAGCGCCGATCAATAGCGGTAGTGGTCCGGCTTGTAGGGGCCTTCCTGCGGGACGCCGAGGTAGTCGGCCTGGTCCTTGGTCATCTCGGTGAGCTTGACGCCGAGCTGGCCGAGGTGGAGCCGCGCGACGCGCTCGTCCAGGTGCTTCGGCAGGGTGTAGACCTTGTTCTCGTAGAGCGAGGCGTTCTGGAACAGCTCGATCTGCGCCATCACCTGGTTGGTGAAGGAGCAGCTCATGACGAAGCTCGGGTGCCCGGTGGCGCAGCCGAGGTTCAGCAGGCGACCCTCGGCGAGGACGAGGATGCTGTGGCCGTCGGGGAACTCCCAGCGGTCGACCTGCTCCTTGATGTTCTCGCGCACCATGCCCTCCTTGGACTCGAGCTCCGCCATCTGGATCTCGTTGTCGAAGTGGCCGATGTTGCCGACGATGGCCATGTCCTTCATCCGCTCCATGTGCTCGAGGCGGATGATGTCCTTGTTGCCGGTGGTGGTGACGAACACGTCGGCGTCCGCGAGGTGGTCCTCCAGGAGGCCGACCTCGAAGCCCTCCATGACCGCCTGCAGGGCGCAGATCGGGTCGATCTCGGTGACGATGACCCGGGCGCCCTGGGCGCGCAGGGACTGGGCGGAGCCCTTGCCGACGTCGCCGTAGCCGCAGACCACCGCGACCTTGCCGGCGAGCATCACGTCCGTCGCGCGGAGGATGCCGTCGGTGAGGCTGTGGCGGCAGCCGTAGAGGTTGTCGAACTTGGACTTGGTGACCGCGTCGTTGACGTTCATGGCCGGGAACGGGAGCTCGCCGCGCTCGACCATCTGGTACAGGCGGTGGACCCCGGTGGTCGTCTCCTCGGAGACGCCCTTGATGCTCGCGGCGACCTTCTGCCACTTGTCGGTGTACTTGGCGATGCTCTCGGTGAGGGAGGCGAGGACCACCTTCCACTCGGCGCTGGCGCCCTCCTCGGCGGCCGGGACGGCGCCCGCGCGCTCGTACTCGGCGCCCTTGAGGACGTACATCGTGGCGTCGCCGCCATCGTCCAGGATCATGTTCGGCAGCTCGCCCTCGGGCCAGGTGAGCATGCGCTCGGTGCACTGCCAGTACTCCTCGAGGGTCTCACCCTTCCAGGCGAAGCAGGGGATGCCGGTCGGGGCGTCCACGGTGCCGTGGGGGCCGACGACGACCGCGGCGGCGGCGTGGTCCTGGGTGGAGAAGATGTTGCAGGAGGCCCAGCGGACCTCGGCGCCCAGCTCGACGAGGGTCTCGATGAGCACCGCCGTCTGGATCGTCATGTGGAGGGAGCCGGAGATCCGGGCGCCCTTCAGGGGGAACTTGCCGGCGTACTCCTCGCGGAGGGCCATGAGGCCGGGCATCTCCTTCTCGGCGATGCGGATCTCCTTGCGGCCGAAGTCGGCCTCGGCGAGGTCCTTGACGTGGAAGTCGGTCACGACCGGTCGCTGCGTGGTGGCAGTGGACATGTTGCTACTTGGGGTTCGGCGCCCGCGGGCGTCAGGATTGCGGGACGCGCCCGCGGACGAGGTAGAGGGGGAGCGCGACGGGCCCACCTCGGGCCGCCACGCGACGTTCCGCGTCCGAACCCGTCTCGGGGGCCGGCTGCGGGCAATATCGATCCTCGAGAGGCTCGACGATCACGTCGTCGAAGCCCGCCCGAGTGAGGGCTTGCTGGATGGCGCCGGGCTCGAGGCCCAGGTGCCGGTCGCCGAGGTCCTGGTGCATCCAGGCCTCCCGGTGGGGCATCAGCTCCACGATGCTCAGGGTCCCGCCAGGGCGCAGGACCCGGCGCATCTCCCTCAGGGCCGGCGTGAGCTCCGGCAGGTGGTGGAGGACCATGGCGGCCACCGCCCCGTCGAGCTCGCCGTCCTCCAGGGGGAGCGCGTCGAGCTGCCCCTGCCGGAACTCCACCGTGGTGCGGCTCGGGGTGGCGCCGCGGAGGCGCTGCTCGGCCTCCTGGAGCATCCCCTCGGAGCGGTCCACGCACACCAGGCGCGTGCAGAGCCCCACCAGCGAGCGGGCCACGTAGCCCGTGCCGCAGCCGAGGTCCGCCAGCACGAGGTCCGGCGCCAGCAGGTGCGCGGCGGCGCGCTCGCGGGCCGTCCCGCGCTCGAAGAGGGCGCCGACCTTGTCCCACTCGCCCGCCATGCGATCGAAGAACGCCCGCTCGTCCGCGTGGCGCTCGGCGAGCACGGCGGCGAGGCGGAGGCGGTCGGACTCGTGCTCGGGGAGCTGCTCCAGGTCGGGGGCGACCGCCGACCAGAGGCGGCCGAGGCTCGAGCCCGGGGCCGCGTTCACCGCGGCGGAGCGCAGGTACGTGCTCGTGCCCGCGCGGCGCTCCTCGAGGAGGTCGTGCTCCCGGAGGACCCTGAGGTGGTTGCTGACCCGGCTCTGGGCCATGCCGAGGGCCCGCGCGAGCTCGCCCACGGACAGCTCCTCCAGGGCGAGCAGCGCCATGGCGCGCACGCGGGTGGAGTCCGCCAGCACCCGCAGGAGGGCGGGCGCCGAGTGGGGGTCGGAGGTCAGGAGGGACATGGCTGGCCGCTGGAACACTCCATCATGAACGGCTGATGAAGCGGATTCCAGCCCCTTCCGGGGGATTCCTGGTCATGAGAGTGCTCCGGAACGGGACGCGGGCCGCCCCGCCGGGTGGCGGAGCGGCCCGCGAGGCCACTGCAGGAGCCTCGCCGATGGCGAGGCCCCGCGGGATCCGCTCAGCCGATCGCGCTGAGGTCCGGCGCCTCGATGGAGAGGATCTCCACCTCGATGTCGCCGCCGGGGAGGCGGACCGTGGACTGCTCGCCCGTGCTGGCACCCAGCAGGCCCTTGGCCAGGGGGGCGCGGTAGGAGATGACCTGGGTCCCGAGGACCTCCTCGTCGTCCCAGGGGCCGAGCAGGAGCACGGTGGCCTCCTCGCCGCTGGCGGTGTCCTTGTAGCGAACCTTGGTGCCCGGGCAGACCGTGTCCTCGATGACCGCGGCCTCCTCGATGAGGTCGGTGAGCCGGAGCTCCTCCTCCATCTCCATGGCGCGGGCCGTGAGGTTCCGCTGCTCCTCGATGGCGGCCTCCCACTCGGAGTTCTCCGAGAGGTCGCCGAAGGAGGCGGCGCGGCCGATGGCGTCCTGGTTCTCGGGGATCTTGACCTCGCGAAGCTCCTTGAGCTCGGCGGAGCGCTTGCGCAGGCCCGCGCGGGTGGTCCAGATGGCCTCCGACTCCCAGAAGAAGCCCGCGTCCTGGGCGAAGAACTGGCGGTCCTTGCTCAGGGCGACCTCGGTGATGAGGTTGTCGATCTCGCTGTCGACGCCGCGGCTCGCCGTGACGTTCGCGCTCCGCAGGGCCGACACGTCGGCCGTCGCGAAGAGCCGGCGCAGCATGGGGTCCTCGCCCTTGGACAGGTAGTCCGTCAGGCGGCCGGAGATCCGGGTCAGCTGCGGGTTGCCGCGACGCTCCGAGTAGGTGTGGACCGCGAGGGCCAGCAGGGCCTGGCCCCGCTGCACCGGCGTCGGCATGTCCTCGTGCTCACCGCCGTCCTCGTAGCGCTCCGCGAGGACGATCATCAGGGTGGGGTTGCGGAGCGGGCGGGCGAGGAGCCCGGCGTAGTGGCCGCGCAGCTCGCCCTCGTGCCCGGCGGCCACGATGCGCTCCACGAGGGGGCGCACCTGGCCCGGGGCGGCGTGCTGCAGCTGGGGGAGGACGTCCTCCACCCACGAGCCATCGTCTTCCTGGGTGGTGGCCTCCTCTGCGGCCTCCGCGGTCTCGGCCGGCGCCTCCGCGGGGGCCGCCGGCGCCTCGCCCTCACCCTCGCCCTCGAGGGCGGCCACCTCGGCCTGGGCCGCGGCGAGCTGGGCGTCGACCGCCTCCAGGGCGAGCTGGGCGCCGCCGGTGCCGAAGAGCTCCGGGAGGATCGCCACCGATCGCTCCTGGTCCTTGGCCCCGGGGAGGGCCTGGAAGAGCTTCCAGATCTCCGGCGGCTGGGAGGGGTCCGGCGGCGCGGGGGCCTGGATCACCTCGTGGAGGACGCTCCGCATGAGCTTGGGCGAGGCGCCCTGCTTCTCGCGGAGGAGCAGCCAGGCGGCCAGGCGCTCGGGAAGCGGCTCGGCCTCTGACGCCGCGGCCTTCTCGAGCTCCTCGATGGCGATGGCGGCGAGGTCCTCGGCGACGCCCGCGCCCACGAAGAGGTCCCGCACCCGGGCGTGGACCTCGGAGAGGTTGGAGGACCGCTCCAGCAGGCGGCGCAGGGTCTCGCCCGGGTCCTTCTTCACCAGCAGCTGGGTGACGGTGGACTTCTGGGGCGTGCCGCTGACCTCGATCTCGTCGGAGTTCTCGGCGAGCTTGCGGGCCTTGCGCCACCAGGCGGACCAGGCGCTGCCCTCGATGCCGATCTGCATCATCGCCGTCTTGATGGTCGTGGTGGTGGCCCGGCCGTTGTGCCGCGCGAGGATCGCGTTCAGGGCGTCCAGCGGGTTCTTCTTGACCTCCTTCTTCAGGGCCTCGGGGTCCTTGAGCGAGCGGGAGCGCAGGTCCTTCTCCGGCAGGGGGTCGAAGATGTCCATGGCCGCGTTGAGCGGGAACTTGTCCTCGCGGCCGTTCCAGAACCTCACGCGGGCGTAGTCCTCCGCGGCGTTCATCTCGAGGACCTCACCGACGCCCCAGCCGCCGGGGTGGAAGACGGTGCTGCCAGGCTGGAAGGCGATGAGCTTCGCCATCTTCTTCCACGGCGTGCGGAGATCCTGGACGCCCTCGGCGAAGCCGGTCACGGTCTTGAACACGGGGTACCACTCCTCACCGGACCAGGCCTTCTCGCTGGCCTCGTAGAGCGGCTCGGCGAGCTCGCCGGGGTTGCCGCCGGCCGCGAGGGCGGCGCCGAGGACGAGGGCGGCGTCCGCCGCGCGATCGGAGCCCAGCAGCGACTCCGCGTGCTCCTTGGCCTGGGGCACCAGGCGGCCCGCGCGCTTCTTCTCGCCCGCCAGCTTGAGGGCCGGCAGCAACTCGTCGATGCCGCCGCCGGAGCCGCGTAGCTCGGCCCAGGCGTCGTCGAACTCTTGCCACATGTCCTTGGTGACGAGGAGGGGGAGGGTCATGGGGGCTCTCGGTGGGGACGCCGCGGAAAGGCGGGGGAGTGGGTCGCCCGGGGCGGGCGCGGGTGGATGGAAAGTCAGCGCCCTCGCGCTCGGACATGCCGAACGCGAGGGCGCTTGAAGAAGTGTGCAGATCGAGGGGGCCCGCGTCCACCCTTCCGAAGTTTCTCCGCCAACGGAATCCGAGGCTCTCGGCCCCGCGTCAGTCGACCGCGAGGAGCAGACCCTTGAGGTAGCGCGAGCGGCCGAAGTCGGGACGCTGCGGGTGGTCGTGGGAGGCGCCCATGGTCTCGAGGAGGCGGACCTCCCGCTCCGCCCGACGCGCGGCCTGGAAGATCAGCCCCGCGAACGCAGGGAGGTCGAGGGCGCCGGAGCAGGAGAACGTGGCGAGCAGCCCCCCGGGCGCGGTCGCGGCGAGCCCCAGGGCGTTGAGGTCCCGGTACTTCACCTTGGCCGCCTCGAGGTCGCGGGTGCCCTTGGCGAGCTTGTGGGGGTCGAGGATCACGAGGCCCGGGCGACGGCGCCGGGCGCCCGCCTCCCTGAGGACGTCGAAGGCGTCCGCGTGGACGACCTCCACCGAGGCCTCGTTGGCCCTCGCCGACTCGTCGGCCCGCGCCAGGGGTTCCTCGTCCAGGTCCACGGCGGTCACGCTCGTGGCGCCCGAGAGGGCCGCCGGGATGCTGAAGCCGCCGGCGTGGCAGCAGAGGTCCAGGACCTCCCGCCCCGCCGCCAGGTCCGCCACCCGCCGCCGGTTGTCCCGCTGATCGCAGAACCAGCCGGTCTTGTGGCTCGCGCCAGGGTGGACCAGGAAGCGCACCCCGTACTCGTGGATGTAGCGGGGCGCCACGGTGTCCCCGTCCTCGCCGGGGTCGCCGTCGGGGAAGCCCTCGGGGCCGCGGGCGGTGCGGGCGAAGCGGTGCAGGACCGCGTGGCCGGGAAGCAGCTCCCGCAGGACCTCGCCCACGGTCTCCCGCAGCTCCCAGAACCCCAGGCTGTGGTACTGGCAGACGAGGGCGTCGCCGAGCTTGTCGACGATCAGGCCGGAGAGGTCGTCGCCCTCGGCGTGGACCACCCGGTAGGCGTCGGTCACGTTCTCCAGGTCGAGCACGCGCCTCCGCAGGCGCAGGGCGGCTGCGATCAGGCGCTGGAGGTGCTGCCGGGGCCGATCCAGGTCGCTGCGCCGCCCGCGGCTGAGCATGCGGAGACGGATGTCGGAGGTGGAGTTGTAGAGCGCGTGGCCGCAGAATCTGCCCTCGCGGTCGATGACCTCCACGATGGACCCGTCCCTCGCGACGGGCCCGCCGGGGCCGACGTCGTCCGTGAGTCTTGCGTAGATCCAGGGACCCTGAGGGATCCGGTCCACCGCCAGGTGGACCTGTTCGTAGGAGGGCATCCGCGGATCCTACTGCCGGCGCCCCGACGCGGGGGGATCCCGCGACCCCGTTCCGAACCACCGTTTCGCGACCATGCACGTCCTGCTCCTCGAGACCATCGCGCTCATCGGCGCCACCGTCCACACCATGGAGCCCGGCCCCGAGCCGGGCGGGGTGGCCGCCCCCGCGCCGGCGACGGTGCTGATCGAAGACGGGCTCATCGTCGCGGTCGGTGCTGACGTCGAGATCCCCGAGGACGCCGAGCGCATCGAGCTCACCGGCCTGCACCTGGTGCCCGGCCTGACGGACGGCTTCGCCACCTTCGACCCGGACCACGACGCCCTGTGGCTGAGCGCGGGGGTCACCCGGGTCCGGGACGGCGGCTCGCCGGTGGGCGAGATGGTGCCCGAGCGCGCCCCCGGCATGCGGGACCGTCACCCCGGGCCGGACCTGCTGATCGGGTCGCCGATCTTCGTCTCGAGCACGAGCGGGCGCGGCGACGGCTTCGTCCTCGGCCCCGCCGAGCAGGCGGCCGAGCAGGTGGCGGAGCTCCTCGAGCTGATGGGGAACGCCGGGGCGACCTTCGACTACTTCCAGCACGACGGCTCCCTCGACGAGGACCAGCTGCGCGTGGTGTGCCAGTCGGGCCTGGCCCAGGGCGTGGAGTCATGGGGCCCGACGACCCGCGGGCTGACCCTCGAGCAGGCGCGCGCGGCGGGCCAGCGAGGCCTGATCGGCCTCGAGTCGCTGCTGCCGCAAGGGGCGCGCTTCGAGACCCTGACCGAGGCCGAGGTCGAGCAGCTGGACGCGGCCGTCAGCGACCTCGCCGCCGGCGGGTGGTGGGTGTCGCCCATGCTGATGGGGACGGCGCGCATCCTCCGTGGTGCCGCCGACGAGGAGCCCGCGGCCCTGGACGCCCTCGGCCCCATGTACCAGGTGGCCTGGCGGGCGGACCTGGAGGCCTTCCGGATGATCGCCGCCGGCGAGTCCGCCGCTGTGGTGGAGGCGTCCGTGGCGGCGCAGCGCGCCCTCACGCGCAAGCTCCACCAGGCCGGCGTCCAGCTGGTTCCGGGTTCCGGCGCCCCGAGCGGCGGCATCGCGCCGGGCGGGGGCCTGGTGGACGAGCTGGAGGAGTGGGTCGCCGCGGGCATCCCCGCCCCGGAGGTGCTCGCCCTCGCCACCCGCGGCAGCGCGGACGCCATGGGCGGCCCCGTCCCCTCCGGCCGCGTCGCGCCCGGGCACCGGGCCAACCTGCTCGCCCTCTCGAGCGATCCCCGGCGCTCCATCGGCGCCCTGCGGAGCCCCGAGGTGATGGTCCTTCGCGGCCGCGTGCGGGAGGGCTTCGAGCTCGAGGAGTCCCTCGCCCTGCTCGTGGAGGCCGAGGCGGCCGCCCGCGCCGAGCGCTCGCGACCCGTGCTGCTCGCGCCGCCGCCCATGCCCGAGGGCCAGGTGCTCGCCTCGGGGATGCTCGTGGTGGAGGCCTACGGGGAGCGCACGGCGGTGGAGCGGTACGAGGTGACCGCGCTCCCTGGCGACCGGACCGCCTACGGCGCGCGGGTGTGGATCCCGCCGACGCCGACGGTCCCGGCCCGCGAGCTCGTGATGGTGCAGGTCATCCACGAGGGGCTCGTGGAGTTCTTCGACCTGACCCTGGACCAGCTGGACGAGGCTGGCAAGCCCCAGCTGATGGAGGGCCACAACGCGTTCGTGGCCCGGGGGAGGGTGGTCCCCGGCACCCGGAAGCTGGCCATCGAGCGCGGCCGGTTCGGGGAGGTCA
>JASFWR010000069.1:0-12770 GCA_050049155.1 Planctomycetota bacterium
GACGGGGACGCGCCGCCGCCGCCCCTGCCGGGGCTTCGGTCGGACCCGGCGGCCAACCCTCTGTCGTCGTAGCGTCGGCCCAGGCGGGGTCGCTGCGGGGTCGCTGCGGGGCCCCGATGGGGCGGCGCTACTTCCCGCCGAGGACGCCGTTGAGGCCCTCGAGGAGACCGCCGGCGGACTCCTCGAGCGCTCCGCCGAGGTCCCCCGCGGCGTCCTGGAGGACTCCCTCCAGGGCCCCGCCGAGGGCGTCCTCGAGGCCGCCCTCCAGGGCCGTCCGCACGGCGTCGAGCACCTCCTTGGGGACCTCGCCCTCGAGGCCGTCCAGGGCGCGGACCTCGATGCGCTGGAGCAGGGCGCCGCCGAGCTCGGCGAGGGTGGCGCCGTCCTCCCCGCAGAGCTCCTCGCCGTCGAGGTCGAGCTCGGGGAGCTCGATGGCCTCGTCCACGGGGGAGACGCCAGGGATGCCGTCCACCACGAGCCTCGCCCGGAGCCCGGCGATCCGCACGCGCCCGATCTTGACCCTCGTCGGGGGCGGAGCCTCAGCGTCACCGTCGGCGGGCGGGGCCTCCTGATCCGGGGCGGAGCCGGAGGAGCCGCTCCCCTGGAGCTCGCGGACCTTCGTCAGGACCGGGGCGAGGTTGCTCCGGAGGCCGGATTGCAGGATGTTCAGCTCCACGTCCTCGATGCGCAGGACGGCGAGCTCCTTCACGTCCCCGAGGAGCGAACGGGTGCCCACCCCGGCCTCGAAGCGCCCGAAGGTCAGCAGCGGGGCCTCGAAGCCCTCGGGGCTCGAGAGCTCGTAGTCGCTGAAGCCGAGGGTCGTGGTGCTCAGTCCCGGGGAGGCGGCGACGCGGCCCAGGGAGGAGGGGACCCCGAAGGCCGCCTCGGAGCCGCGCTCGACGGCCGCCTTGGCGGCGGGCGGGACCGCGAAGAGGCCCGCCCCTGCGAGGAGGGTGAGGCCGAGGCCGAGGACGACAGCGGACTTGAGGATGAGCTTGATCATGGGGCGTGGGCGGCTGGGCTCCGGAAGTGTGGGCTCGGCCGGAAGGTATCGGTCGATAGGCCTCGGTCGGGGGGGCGCTCGCTCGGGAGACGCGGTCGGGGCGGCCGCGCCAGGCCGCTCGGTGGGCGGAAGGAACGACCTCGGGGGGGGCGCGCGGATCAGTCCGTCCAGCGGCCCATGGAGATCATGATCCGGTCGCAGCCGTCCACCTCGCAGCGCGCCCTGCGGTCGGCGCGGACGTCCGTGTGGACGGGGCACGTCCACCACCAGTCGCCGCTGCCCTCGACCTCCGCCGCGGAGTACCCGAGGGAGCTCATGGCCTCCGCGCCCTCGGACGCGTCGCCCGCGGCGGTGATGGGGAACGGCTCGGTCACCCAGGGGTTCCGCTCGGCGAGGTCACCCAGGAGCGTCACCACCACGTCGGGGTGGTCGGCGATCACGTTGCGCTCCTCCAGCGGGTCGACGCCCACGTGGAATAGCTCGCTCATGGCCGGCATGTGGGGCTTGTAGATCAGCTTCCACTCCCCGTCCGAGACCATGTAGAGGAACGCGGCGTCGGGCCGGAACTTGCGCATCCCGGCGTTGTGGTCGTACCCGTTGATCTGCTCGCCGTAGGCGGTCAGGTCGCCCTCGCGCTGCCCCTCGATCCAGGGCCGGAGGCTCGTGCCGTCCACCGCCTGGGCGAAGGGCGCCACGCCCGCGTAGTCCAGGAGCGTCGGCGCCATGTCGGCGGTGCGCACGAGGTCCGGGACCCGGCGGCCCGCCGGGACACCGGGGCCGCGGAGGATGAACGGGACGTGGGTCTGCTCCCGATAGAGCATGCGGTGCATGCCCCAGCGGTGCCGGCGCATGCCGTCCGCGAGCCCTTGCCCGTGGTCGGCGGTGAGCGCCACCAGGGTGTCGTCCGCGAGGCCCGCGCCGTCGATGGCGTCCAGGAGGGTCCCGAGGTTGCCGTCCTGGTAGCGCACCTCGACGGCGTAGTTCACGGTCTGCTCGTCCTGGAGCTCACCGGTGCCCGGGTCGTACCGCAGCTTCGCGAAGTCCGCCTCGTCCGGCATCTTCACCGGGTCGTGGGGGTCCCAGTAGTGGAGCCACAGGAAAAAGGGCTCGCCGGACGCCGCGGCCCCCTCGAGCCACTCGACCGCCATGCGGGTGGTCTCGTCGGAGCGGCGCTGGAAGCTCTTCACGTCCCAGCCGACCTTCGTGTCGTTCTTCTTCTTCTTGAGGGTGGCGTCGAAGGACTCGAACTCGTCGAAGCCCTCGTCGAAGCCGAAGAAGGAGGAGACGGGGAACGCGCTGTGGATCGCGGCGGTGCGGTAGCCCGCGGCCTTGAAGGCGCTCGTGAGGGTCTCGTGGTCGGGGTCGAGGCGGTAGCCGCTCTCGGCCGCCAGGACCCGCAGGCCGTGGTTGTACTGGAACTTGCCCGTGAGGATGGTGGCGTGAGAGGCCGGCGTCAGCCCGGACGAGCTCGACGCGTCCTCGAACAGCGCCCCGCCCGCCGCGAGGCGGTCCACCGCGGGCGTCGCGCCGCTCGTGGAGCCGTAGCAGGAGAGGAAGTCCGCTCGAACGGTGTCGAGGGTGATGAGGATCACGTTGGGGCGCTCCGGCGCGCCGCCGCCGCCCCCGCAGGAGAGCAGCGGGCCGGCTGCGGCGAGGAGGAGGGTCGCGCGGCGGAGGCCGCCAGGCTTCTGGGTGCGTGAGGTGTTCGACATCTGGCGAGGAGCATAGCCCTCGGGGGCCCGTACGCGATGGCATCACCGCTGTGAGGGCGGGGTCCACCCCGCGCCGGGGTCCGATCCGCGCCCTGTTCGCCGGGGGCTGGCGCTTCTGAAGCCCCACCCCAGGGGCTAGGATGCCACCATGAGCCGCACGCCCCGCACCCTGCGCCCCCTCCTCGCGCCCCTCTCCCTCGCCCCCCTGATCCTGGTGGGAGCCGGAGCGGCCGGCTGCGGCGGCGGCGGGGCCGAGCCCTCGGCCGCCACCGCCCCGACCCCGTTCGTGGAGTGGCACGACCCCGAGACGAAGCGCTTCAAGAAGTCCGAGGGGGCCACCCTGTACGGCCAGTACGTGGGGGAGCGCACCTGGTTCCACCCCTCGGGTGCCGTGCAGAAGAAGGGCCAGTACGACGACCAGGGGCGTGAGACCGGCACCTGGGTGGAGTTCCACGTCAACAGCGTGGAGGCGGCCCGCTACGACTTCGTGGAGGGGCTCGCGGAGGGCACGGCCATCAAGTGGCACCCCAACGGCACGAAGGCCTCGGAGGGCCGCTACGAGGGCGGCCAGCGCGTGGGCGAGTGGCGCGAGTGGCACGCCAACCAGCAGGACGCCGCGCGGATGACCTACGCGGCCGGGCAGCTCGAGGGCACGAGCACCCGCTGGCACGACAACGGGCAGGTCATGGAGGAGGGCGAGTACCGCGCCGGCCAGAAGGTCGGCGAGCACCAGGGCTTCTCGCCCGAGGGGTCCCTCATGGCGAAGGCCAGCTTCTCCGAGTCGGGGGAGCCCCTGGAGGTGGCCGCCTGGTTCCCGGACGGCAGCGAGCGGCAGGTCCTCCCGTTCGTGGCGGGCAAGCGCCACGGTGTGGAGCGCACCTGGTGGGAGAACGGCCAGGTCGCCTACGAGAAGACCTGGGAGAACGGCCTCCAGGTCGGGACCGGGGAGCACTGGCACGCGGACGGCAGCCGGCAGATGGTCATGAACTGGGAGGCGGGCCGGCCCCGGGACGTGGTGCGCATCTGGCACCCGAACGGCCACCTGCAGATGCTCGTGGCGTACGTGGACGGCGTCGAGGCGGGCGTGGCGCGTAACTGGTACGAGGACGGCCAGCTGGAGCGCATGACGGTGGTGGAGGGCGAGCGTGAGTCCGGGCTCCACCAGAGCTGGTGGCCGGGCGGCCAGCGCAAGCAGGTGGGCCAGGCGGTGAACGGGCTCCGGGAGGGCCCCTGGTTCGTCTGGGACGAGGCCGGGGCGCTCGTGCCGGACCTCTCGGGGATCTACGCGGCGGATCGTCGCGTGGAGGCCCTGGACGAGGCGGCCATCGAGCGCGCCGCGGCCCTGGCCGCCGCGCCCGCCGCGCTGCCGGTGGAGCCGGAGGACGCGCCGGAGCCGACCCTCGACCCGCTGCGACGGTTCGACGAGCGCGGCGAGCCGCGCTGAGGCAGCGGCCGGGCAACCGGCAGTTGGGGTGGGACTCGCGCGGCCGCGAGGCCTATGCTCCTGCCTCGCTCCCACCACCGCAGCCCCGACCGATGACTCTCCAGACGCCCGAGACCCACCCCACCCGCACCGACGACGCAGTCTGGGCCTCCATCGCCCAGGAGGAGCACCGCCAGGAGGCGCAGCTCGAGCTCATCGCGTCGGAGAACCACGCCTCGAAGGAGGTGATGGCGGCCATGGGGACCGCGCTCACGAACAAGTACGCGGAGGGCTACCCGGGCCGCCGCTACTACGGCGGCTGCGAGTTCGTGGACGAGGTCGAGGACCTGGCGCGGAACCGGGCGCGGGAGCTCTTCGGCTCCGAGCGGGCCAACGTCCAGCCGCACAGCGGCACCCAGGCGAACATGGCAGCCTTCATGTCCATGCTCGACCCGGGGGACCGCGTGCTCGCCATGTCCCTGGACCACGGCGGCCACCTCTCCCACGGCCACGTGAAGAACTTCAGCGGGGTCTTCTACGACTTCCACAGCTACGGCGTCGACCGCGAGACCGAGCGCCTGGACATGGACCAGATCCGCGACCAGGCCCGGGAGCTCCGCCCGAAGCTCATCATCGCGGGGGCCTCCGCCTACTCGCGGCCCATCGACTTCGAGGCGTTCGCCGCCATCGCCGGTGAGGTGGACGCGCTCTTCATGGTGGACATGGCGCACATCGCGGGCCTGGTGGCGGGCGGGGCCCACG
This sequence comes from Planctomycetota bacterium, assembly GCA_050049155.1. Lineage (GTDB taxonomy): Bacteria > Planctomycetota > UBA1135 > UBA1135 > Saltatorellus. The sequence continues at coordinate 4,901 of JASFWR010000069.1, forward strand.
CCAGCCCGGTGCCCCACGCGGACGTGGTGACCCTGACCACCCACAAGACGCTCCGCGGGCCCCGGGGCGGCATGATCCTGTGCCCCAAGGACCGCATCGTGAAGGTGAACAGCGCGCTGTTCCCCGGCGGGCAGGGCGGTCCGCTCATGCACGTCATCGCGGCCAAGGCCATCGCCTTCCGGGAGGCCCTGCAGCCCTCCTTCAAGGACTACGCGGCTCAGGTGGTGCGGAACGCGGGGGCGCTCGCCGATGCGCTGGCCGGCGCGGGGATCCGTATCGTCTCCGGCGGCACGGACAACCATGTGATGCTGGTGGACGTCGGCAGCGTCGGGCTCTCCGGCGCGGCGGCCGAGGACGCGCTCCACCGGGTGAACATCACCTGCAACAAGAACCTCATCCCCTTCGACGAGCGGCCGCCCATGGAGGCCTCGGGGATCCGGCTCGGCACGGCGGCCATCACCACCCGCGGGCTCGACGAGGCCGACATGGTCTCCCTCGCAGGGTGGATCGGTGAGGTGCTCCGGGCGCCGGAGGACGAGGCCACCCTCGCCCGCGTGCGCGGCGAGGTGGCGGAGCTGACCGACCGCCGGCCGATCTACGCCTGAGCGGCGGGAGCGGTGCGCGGGCGGCGGCCAACCGCTCCGTTCGCGGCGCTACGAACGGGCCACCTACGAAGGCGCCCGGCGCGGAGGGCCGGGCGCTGGGTGGCCGAACGAGGGGCCTGACGGGGCTGGGCGAAGGGTCGGGACCGGACGTCCGTGCGCCTTCGGGCGCGGAGGGGTGGGTCAGGCCTCGGCCCGCTCGTACCCGAGGGTCTTGATGATCTCCAGCACCTCGGACCACGACGGGAAAGGGCGGCCGTTGGCGCGCTTGTAGTCGTCGATGGCCTGGATGAACTCCAGGACGTCGGGCTCCATCTGGTCGGGCTTGGCGCCGCTCGCGGGCTTGGCGGCCTTGGGGGTCGCCGCGGGGGTGGACTTGGTGGACTTCTTCGGGCTCATGTCAGGGCGCTGGCAGGCGGGTGGCACGGGGGGGCGAGGCCGTGGGGCCACCTCCATCGATCGAGCCGATGGGCCCCCGGGCTTGAGCGGGTCCGGCCGTGGGACACGCCGACGGGGTCTCCGTCCCCGGGCGAGGCGCGGGCCTGCCTCAGATGGGAACGCGGCGCGCGCGCCCGGCCCCGTCCCTCTCTCGCGTCCACGCACCGCCCCCGAGGGGCCGGGCGTCGCTCACGGGGCTCTCCTCGGCGCCGGCCGAGCGGGACGCAGCGGCGGGAACCGGCGATGGGTCGGGCCCGGTGACCCCTCAGAGGCGGACGCCGCCGGCCTGGAGCGCCTGCTCCATCTTGGCGGTGTCCGGCGCGTCGATGACGCCCACCTCGGTGATGATCGAGGTGACGAGGGACGCCGGCGTGACGTCGAAGGCGGGGGCGTAGACCTGCACCCCGTCGGGGGCGGTGCGGTGGCCGAAGCCTTCGGTGATCTCCTCCGCCGGCCGCTCCTCGATGGGGATCAGGTCCCCGCTCGCGAGGGAGGGGTCCACCGTGGAGAGCGGCGCCACCACGTGGAAGGGCACGCCGTGGTGCCGCGCGGCGATGGCCACCCCGTAGGTGCCGATCTTGTTGCACACGTCGCCGTTGCGGGCGATCCGGTCGGACCCCACGAAGACGGCGTCGATGCGGCCCTCGCCCATGACGCGCGCGGCCATGCCGTCGGTGATGAGCCGCACCTCGACGCCGGCCTTCATGAGCTCCCAGGAGGTGATGCGCGCCCCCTGGAGGAGCGGGCGCGTCTCGTCCGCGAAGACCGCCACGCGCTTGCCCTGGGCGTGGGCGGTGTAGATGGGGGCCAGAGCGGTGCCCATGCCTGCGGTGGCCAGGGCGCCGGCGTTGCAGTGGGTGAGCAGGGTCGCGCCGTCCCCGATCAGGGCGGCGCCGTGCTCGCCCATGCGGCGGCAGGTGTCCCGGTCGCCCTCGTAAATGGCGTGGGCCTCGGCGAGAGCCGCCTCTCGGAGCGCCGCGTCGTCCGCGCCGGCGAGCCCCTCGAGGTGGGCGAGGATCCGGGCGGTGGCCCAGCTGAGGTTGACCGCGGTGGGCCTGGCGGCGTCCAGGGTGACCTTCGTGGCCCGGGCCGCCTCGAGCACGCCGCCGTCCGGCGCGTCGCGGAGGCCGAGCACCATGCCGTAGCCGGCGGCGACGCCGATGGCGGGGGCGCCGCGCACCGCGAGGCGGTAGATCGCGTCCACCATCTCCGGCACGGTGCGCACGTCGAGCTGCTCCTCCACCAGGGGGAGCTTGGTCTGCTCGAGCATCCGGACGTGGCCCTCCAGGCCGCCGATCCAGCTGAGGGTCTCGAAGGGGAGGTCGATGGGCGCGCTCATGGGGTTCGCTCGTGGGATTCGTCGGACGGGGTCCGGGGCGGCGTTCAGGCCTCGGGGCGGCTGCCGGTGATCCGCTCGCACACCTCGAGGTAGCGGGCCGTGACCCGCTCCACCACGGCCGGGTCCAGGTCGGGGGCGGGGTACTCCTTGTTCCAGTCGAGGGTCTCCAGCCAGTCCCGGAGGATCTGCTTGTCGAAGCTCGGCGGGCTGATCCCGACCCGGTAGTCCCCCTCGTCCCACATGCGCGAGGAGTCCGGGGTGAGGGCCTCGTCGATCAGGAGGACCTCGCCGTCCCGCACGCCGAGCTCGAACTTCGTGTCCGCGAGCCGCAGGCCGAGGGGCTCCAGCTCCGCCCGGCCCCGCTCGAACAGGGCGAGGCAGATCTCCTTGCCGTGCTCCCACCGCTCGGGGCCCACGAGGTCCCGGGCTTCCTCCGGGGACAGGGGCCGGTCGTGGGCCTCGTGCTTCGTGGTGGGGGTCACCAGGGGCTCGGGCAGGGCCTCGGCGAGGGAGAGACCCGGGGGCAGGGCGATGCTGCAGATGGTCTGCTGCTCCTGGTACTCCTTCCAGCCGGAGCCGGCGATGTGCCCGCGCACCACCCACTCGATGGGGTCGGGGGTCGCGCGGCGGACCACCATCACGCGCCCGCGCAGCCGCTCGCGCCAGCCGTCGTCGAGGCCGGCGGCGTCGTCCACGGAGGTGCTGACGAGGTGGTTGGAGATGATGTCGCGGGTCCGCTCGAACCAGTGGGCGGCGATAGCCGTGAGCACCCGGCCCTTCATCGGGACGCCCTCGTTCATCACCACGTCGAACGCGGACACGCGGTCGGTGGTGACGAAGAGCAGGTGGTCCTCGTCGAGGGCGTAGATGTCCCGGACCTTGCCGGAGGCGATCTGCTCGAGCCCGGGCGGGCGGTCTTCGCGACCCAGATAGACGTCGGTCATGGGGAGGACGATAGGCAAGCGGGGCCCCGACCGCGAACCCCGGGGGCCGGAAGGTTAGGCTTCCGGCCATGGACCTCGACCGCAGCGACCCCATCCAGGCGCGGGCCGCCGGCTTCGAGCCCGGCGGCGCGGTGGCGGGCCAGGTGAGGGTCCCCGGGTCCAAGTCCATCGCCCAGCGGCTCGTGGCCGCGGCGGCGGTGGCGAGGGGACGCACCCGCCTCGTGGGGCTGCCGTCCTCGGACGACGTGGTCGGGGCGCTCCGGTGCGCGCGCGCCCTGGGCGCCAGGACCCCCGGCGCCACCCGGGCCGACGACCCCATGACGGCCGCACTCCTGCGCCGCGGGGAGGCGGGCACGATCGAGGGGGCGCCGCCGGACCCGAGGGGGGCTCCGCGGCCGTGGGCCGTCCTGGAGCCGGGGGAGTCCGGGACCTGCGCGCGGCTGTTCTCGGCGGTGGCGGGCCTGGGGCGGACCGCGGGCAGCGGCGCCGAGCTCCGCCCGGCGGGCACCCTGGTGCGCCGGCGGAGCGAGCCCCTGCTCGACGCGCTCCAGGGCGCGGGCGCCGGGCTCGAGCGCGGCGACGGGCCGGGCAGCTGGCCCGCGATGTTCACCGCCGCGGTCCCCGGACCGATGCTGGAGCTCACCGGCGCCGTCTCGAGCCAGGAGGTGAGCGGGCTGCTCCTGGCCCTCGCCGCCCACGCCGGTGAACGGCAACTCCGCGTCCTCGGGGAGGTGCCGAGCCGCGGCTACGTCCGGCTGACCGTGGAGGTGCTCGAGCGCTTCGGCGGGTCCGTTGCGGTGGAGAGCCTCGTGAGCGATGCACCGGACGCGGCGGGCGAGCTGTTCACGGTGCGCGGGCCGCTGGCGGCGCCGGCCGAGGAGGTCCGCTGCGAGGCCGACGCCAGCGCGGCCGCGGTGGCCCTGGCCGCGGGCGCGCTCTCTGGCGGCGCGGTGACCGAGGTGCACGGCGTGGGGCGTGACTCGTCCCAGCCCGACGCCGCGATCCTGCGCTGCCTGGAGGCGTTCGGCTGCTCCACCGAGGGCTCGGACCGCACACGGCTCGTGGTGCAGGGGCGCCCGACGCGGGGCGCGCGGATCGACTGCGAGGGGCACCCGGACCTCGCCCCGGTGCTCGCGGCCTGCGGCGCGTTCGCGGCCAGGGAGGGCCTCGGCGAGACCCGACTCACCGGGCTGGGCACGCTCCCGGGCAAGGAGAGCGATCGGATCGCGGTGCTGGCCGAGGGCCTCGCGCGGGTGGGGCTCGCCGTCGAGACGGGGCCGGAGCACCTCCTCATCGGCGCCGGGTCCGGAGCGCGGGCCGAGCGGCTGGAGCTGGACCCCCACGGGGACCACCGCATGGCCTTCTTCGCGGCCCTGGTGTCCCTCTTCGAGCCCGGGGTCCGGAGCCTGGACCCGGGCTGCGTCGCCAAGTCCTGGCCGGGGTTCTGGCGCGACCTGGCGGCCGCGGGCGGTAGGCTGTCCCCGTCATGAGCGAAGACGGCCCCATCGACCTCACCCAGCCCTCCGGTCCCGTCCTCGTGGTCGGCGGCGCAGGCTACATCGGCAGCCACTGCGTCGCCCTGCTCCAGCGGCGCGGCATCGAGGTGGCGGTCTTCGACGACCTCTCCACCGGGCACCGGGAGGCGATCACCGCCCCGCTGGTGGTCGGCAGCCTCGGGGATCGAGAGGCCATCGCGGCGGCCCTCGCCGAGCACCGGCCCGCGGCGGTGATCCACTTCGCCGCGAAGTGCTACGTGGGCGAGTCGGTCACCGACCCGGCGACCTACTACCGCGAGAACGTCCACTACACGTGGAACCTCCTGGAGGAGATGCGCGCCGCGGGGGTCACGGACATCGTCTTCTCGTCCACGTGCGCCACTTACGGGGAGCCGCGGGAGGTCCCGATCCCCGACGACCACCCCCAGGACCCCATCAACCCCTACGGCCGCACCAAGCTCCACATGGAGCACATGATGCGGGACTACTCCAGGGCCTACGGGATGCGCTACGCGGCCCTCCGCTACTTCAACGCCGCCGGCGCCGCCACGGCGGGGGGGATCGGCGAGGACCACAGCCCGGAGACCCACCTGATCCCGCTGGTGCTCGAGGTCGCGCTCGGTCAGCGGGAGCGGATCATGGTGTTCGGCGACGACTACGACACGCGGGACGGCACCTGCATCCGCGACTACATCCACGTGGACGACCTGGCCGACGCGCACCTCCGCGCGCTCGGGCACCTGCAGGCCGGCCGCGGGGACCTCGAGTGTCACCTGGGCACCGGCAACGGGTTCACGGTGATGGAGATCATCCAGGCGGCGCGGGAGATCACCGGGCACGCGATCCCCGCGGAGGTGGTCGCGCGCCGCGAGGGCGACCCGGCCATGCTCGTGGCGGGGGGCTCCAAGGCGTCCGACGTCCTCGGCTGGGTCCCGGCCCGGGGCGACGTGCGGGACGTCATCCGGGACGCCTGGGCGTTCCACTCCGCCCACCCGAAGGGCTACTCAGCCGAGTGATCGGCCCGACGCCCTCGGGCCGCGCTGGAGGCCGCGCATGATCGGCCGGGGCGCGTTGCGTGGGTGTCGGCGTCGGCCGCGGCGGTGGACCCAGCGCAGGATGCAGCGGGAGCTCCAGCCGCGAGACCGTCGCGGTTCGGAGGAGGGGATGAGGGTCCAGACGGGCGCCCGCACGCCGTGCCGCCTCCGGGGCCTGGCGCTCGTGGGCCTCTCGGTCGCGCTCCCCGCCTGCCGGACCCACGACCCCATGGTCCTGGACGAGCGGCTGCGAGCGGTGACGCTCGACGCCTACGTCGCGGTCATCGAGCGCCAGTACGGCGGGCTCGCGAGGACGGGGGTGACCGGGGACGAGCTCCGGGCCCGGTTCGGGCCGCCGGCGCGCGCGGCGACGGAGCCCGATGCCTTCTACCGGGTGCTCCGTGGGATGCTGCGTGAGCTCGACGACCCCCACGCGAGCCTGACCGAGTCGCCGCGCTTCTGGAACGGTCCGCTGGCCGAGCCGGAGCGGGCGCAGGTGGTTCGCAGCGGAGGCGCCCTCTGGCTCTCGCTCCCCGAGGCGTCGCTGCGGACCCGGGTGGAGCTGGAGGCCGAGCTCGCCGGGTGGCTGGAGGGGATCCGCGAGGGGGTGGAGGCGGGAGCGGCGACCGCCAGCGCGACCCTGCTCGTCCGGAGCGCCTCGGCATCGGCCGGCCGCGGGGGAACCGCGACCCGCTGGCTCGAGCTCGCCGAGGTGGACGGGGTCCCGGTGGAGGAGCCCCACGGCGCGGGCCTCCTGCTCAAGGGGAGGCTGGGGAGCGTGGTCGAGGTGAGCGGGGTCCTGGAGGGGCGCGAGGTGACCCTCGCGCTGCTCCGGAACGCCGGGTCCTTCGCGCCGGAGGAGCGCGGGGCGCCCCGGGAGCTCCTGGGGCCGGGCGAGCTGGCGGCGCTACTGGACCCTGCGGTGAGCCCTCCCCGTCGGCGGCGGTGGATCGGGCGCAGCGCGGCGCGGGTGCGCCGGGGCCTGGGTGCCCTGCTCGACCGGGGGGAGGAGCTACCCGTGGAGGAGGAAGCCCGCCGGGAGTTCGGCCTGGAGGCGCGCCGACTGTGGACCGCGGGCGGTCGGAGCGTCGGCTACCTGCGGCTGGAGGACTTCCACCGGGGCGCCTGGGACGGGGAGGGGCCTCCGGCGCTCGCCGGGGCCATGGCCGAGGTGCTCGGTCGCCTGGAGCCCGGCGAGGACCTCGTGATCGACCTGACGGGGAACCCCGGGGGCGCGTGGACGGAGGCGGGCGCGCTCCTCAGCTTCCTCCTGCCCGCCGGGACGCCCTTCATCCCCCACGAGGTGCGCTCCGTGGAGGAGCGCCGGACCCTCGGGTTCGTCCGACGGACCACGCGGTCCCTGCGCCTGCAGCCCCTCGACGTGGCGCCCTTCCAACCGGGCCGCGTGCTCGTGCTCGTGGACCAGCGCACGGCGAGCGCGGCGGAGATCGTTGCGAGCGCGCTCCGCGGCCTCGCGGGAGCGGAGCTGGTGGGGGAGCGGACCGCGGGCGCCGAGTTCTCCACGGGGCGGTACCTGGCGCCGGACGGGAGCACCCTGACCATCGGGCTCGCCGGCGGCATGGTCGAGCCCTGCGAGCACTTCCAGGGCGCGGGTCTCGCCCCCGATCTCGAGGTGCCCTCGGTCGCGCCCGACCGGGGCCAGCTGGACCCGACGACCTGGCGCCTCGCCTTCCGCCTCGCGGCGCTCCGGGCGGCGCTGGTGGAGCTCGACCGCGCCGCCGAGCCCGAGGTCCAGGGGCCCTAGGGACACGCTTCGGCCGGGCTTTGGCGGCTCCCGTTCGGCACAATCCCGCCATGCGCGCGCGACCCCCCAAGGACGTCCCCGTCGGCCCGGTCCTCGCAGGACCCGCCCGGGCCATGGGCCTCGTCGGGGCCCTCCGTGTCGGCGCGGGCCTGGTGCGCGTCTGCCTGTGTGCCTGTCTGGCCGCGTGCTCGGGCGGTGACGGATCCGAGGCGACCGGCTCGGCGGCGGGCTCCGACTTGGAGGGGAGCCTCG
>JASFWR010000352.1:0-3943 GCA_050049155.1 Planctomycetota bacterium
CACTTACCACACCATCGACGGGGCGCCCATCGAGGGCTACGTGGGCTTCGGGACCTCCAGCGGTTCCGTCGAGCTCTCCCCGCCGATCACCCGGCGGACGGACGGTGAGCCGGCGCGGGCGTCGGGGGAGACCTCGGACCTCGCGGCCTTGGACCTCGAGCGCGGCACGGGCCCGAGCTTCGAGAAGATCTCCAACCAGCGAATCCTGTTCGGGGACGACCGGCAGCCGTCGAGCAACGGCGCCCTGCTCCTCTGGATCCCGGCCCACTCGAAGGCGGAGGGCATCCGGCAGCGCCGCTCCGGGCGCAGCGGCGACGTGGCGACCCTCGAGCGGGTCGAGCGGACGGTGGAGTCCTTGCTGGAGCGGATGCTCAGCCGGGACGTCGTCCAGCCGCTGATCGTGCTGCTGCCCGAGCGGCTCGCGGAGGCCGCCGAGGAGCGGGAGTTCGCCGAGCGCCTCTCCGCCGCGACGGGGACCGACCAGGCCGCGCCCGAGGTCCGCTTCCATCGGGTGACGGTGGAGGATCCCAAGGAGTCGGCGGGGGGCATCGACCAGGGGCGACGCTGGGTCATGTTCCTGGACGACTCGGACATCATCCGCGAGGCGCAGCCGTGGATCGGCGCCGTCGCCCTCGACAACCCGATCATCGACCACTGGCTCACCGTCTTCCGGGACCACGGCCAGCCGGACCGTGCCCTCCCGGACGTGGGGCGTGAGCTCCTCGACGAGGACGAGGACCTGGAAGTGGACGACGGGGAGTGACCCTCGACGCCGCGGCGCCGAGGGGGCCTGGTCCGGAGGTCAGCGAGGCTTGCCGAAGAGCCGCCAGTGCCTCGGGGTGATCTGGACCCAGGTGAGGAAGTCGACCGTGCCGAACTCGTGGTCCACCGCGGGCGGGCCGAGCACCTTCGCGCCGTGCCGGAGGTAGGTCGCGAAGAGCTTCGGGACGTGCACGGGCTCGGGGTCGGGGACGGCGGGCCAGTGGACCAGCGGACACGCCATGGCGAGGCGTGGCGGCGCCTGGTAGCGCTCGTGGACGTGCCCCTCCCGGAGCAGCTGGGCGTAGAGGGCGAGGGCGGGCTCGGGGTCGGTCCCGGTGAGCGAGCTGCAGCCGAAGAACGCCTCGACCCCGGTGTGGGCCGCGTACTGCATCAGCCCGTGCCACAGCAGGAAGAGCACCGTCTTGTCCCGGTGGGCGCGGGCCACGCAGGCGCGTCCGAGCTCGGCCGCCGTGGCGAGCGTCTCGGGGGGCATCTGCCCCAGCTCGAACTCGCCGGAGGTGTACCAGCCGTGCCCCGCGTTCGCCGAGTCGGCGGTCTGCATGCGGTAGGTGCCCACGACGCCGCCCGAGCCTCGCTCCAGGACCATCAGGTGCTGGCACTGCCGGTCGAAGGCGTCGGCGTCGAGCCCCGTCTCATGGGCTCCCGCGAGGCCCTCCCCGAGCTCGACGTTGAAGACGGCGTAGCGCAGGCGGCGCACCATCTCGAGGTCCTCCAGGGTCCGCGCGAAGCGGAGGCGGTACTGGCCGAGCACCACGTCCGTGGACGGGATCAGGTGCTGGTCGTCCAGCAGCTGGGACGAACCGTGGTGGGGCGCGGGGCGACTGGGCGGGTGGTCTTGGTCGGGCACGTGCGGGGACCCGGGCGGGGTGCGGTTCTCGGGAAGGGAGGGCGAGGAGAGAGATTCGTCGCCCTTCTCATCGGAAGAAATACCCGATGACGTGACGGCGGGCCCATCAAGTGCCCGTTTGGATTCCATGGGGGATTTGGGGGTTCGAAGCTCAGCCCCTCCCGCCTTGCCCCCTCCCGTGCCCCCGCTGGGCTCGTCGGTAGCGGACCCATTCCTGCAGGACCTGGAGCAGCGTGGTGGTCGGAGCGCCCCCGCGGGCGTTCTCCGCTCCGATCTCGAAGGCGAGGGTCCACTGGCGGAGCAGCTTCCCGTAGGCGACGGCGAGCGACACGGCGGGGTCGTAGATCTCGGTGGGCTCCGAGGTGAGCCCGTTCAACTCGAGCACCCTCAGCCCCTCGCCGCGGCTGAGGGCCTGGGCGGACGGCGCGCGCACGTCGAAGCGCCCGAGGTGGAAGCCCTCGAAGCGCCGGGCGATGCGCTCCACCGAGGCCTCCAGAGCGGGGGTGACGAGGGCGGCGCCGTCCAGGAACACGGCCCCGCGGGCGTGGGTCCCGACGCGCACGAGGGGGACGCGCTCGCCGGGGGCGGGGACGTCCTCGGCCCGCGGGCCGAGCTCCTCGAGGTACGCGCCGTGCATGGCGCAGGCCCGGTCGTCGTCGAGCAGCAGCTCCTCCACGGTCCGCCGGCCGTCGCCGACCACCTCGGGCAGGACCTTCACCGTCACCCCGAGCACGCGCCCCCGCTCCTCCGACGGTCGGCGGGCGTAGAACACGCCGAACTCCTCCCCGTCCACGCGCTCCTGGACGATCAGATCGTGCGGCGCGCTCCGCGCCCACTCCACGAGCGTCTCGCGGTCCGGCGCCATGCGCACGCCGGAGCCGCGCTGGCCGGCGTCGGGCTTCACCACCACGGGGTAGTCGGCGCCGAAGCGCTCCAGGAAGGCCTCGGCCGCGCGGGCCCGCGCCTCGGGACCGTCCCCGGCCCTCAGCAGCACGTGCCCGGCCACCTCGGGCGCGTCCGGGTCGAGGTCCTCGAGGATGGCCGCCTTCGACTCGCCGACCACGCCGCTGGCGGGGATGCCCGGGTTGGCGGCGGTCACCACCGAGAGGGACCGGTGCCGGAGCGCGAGCCACGCGATCCACAGCAGGACCGGCGGGTAGGTGAGCCAGGGCGGCCAGAACTCCCAGCGGGTGAGCCGCAGCCAGCGGCCTCGCAGGCGCCGCCGGCCGCGGTGGGTCAGGGTGAGGGGGAGCGTGCGGTAGGCCTGGAGGAGGAGCAGGGCGAGGGCCGCGATCCAGGGGAGCTCGGCCGCGCCCAGGCTGCCCAGCCGGGCGGCCAGCTGCTCGCCCGCCAGGGCCGCCGTGCCCACGAGCAGCGGCGTCCAGAGCAACCCCGCGACGGCGAAGAAGCCCGCGAAGGTGAGCCACGGGGTGTGGAGCAGACCGGCCGCCACGTAGGTCGGCAGGCGCAGCCCCGGCGTGAAGCGGGAGAGGAAGATCACCCCGAGCCCCTTCCGCTCGAACCAGCGGCTCGCCCGCTCCACCGCGGCCTCGGTGACCACCCAGCGGAGCGGGGGCGCGCCGAGGGCCGGGCGGCCGAGGACGCGGCCGAGGGCGAAGAGCGCGAGGTCGCCGGCGAGGATGCCAGCGAAGCAGGCCGCGGCGGCGGAGCCGATGCCGAGGCGGCCGTCCGCCACCAGCAGGCCGGCGGCGATGCACGAGAGGTCCTCGGACACGAGGGTGCCGAGGGCCAGCAGCAGCAGGACGGCGAGCCACGCGGGCCCCTCGAAAGGCGGGACGTCCGCGGGGTCGAAGGGGCGGGCCGCGGCCGCCGCGCGCGCGGGCTTGGCCGCGGCGCGGGGAGGTGCCTCGCCCCGGTCGACCCGCTGGAGGAAGGCCTCCGTGGCGGCGGCGACCCGGAGCGCCTCGGTCCAGGGGAGGAAGTGCCCTCGGGGCGAGGGCAGGACGAGGAGCTCCGCCTGGGGGACGATGCGCGCGTGCTCCCGCGCGGCCGCGACGGGCACGAGGAAGTCGTCCTCGCCGTGGACGATCAGGGTCGGGGCCGCGAGCTCCTCCAGGATGGGCCGCAGGCGGCGCTGGTCCGTGTCGAAGAAGTTCCTCGCGTAGGCCCGCGTGAGCATGCCGCGGTCGAGGGCGCCGAAGTGGGGTACGACCCAGCGCGCCGCCTCGAGGGCCGCGAGCTGGAGGCCGTGCAGTCCGTGGTTGAGGGTGTGGTCCCCGAGGAGCTCCAGCTCCTCCACGCCGATGGAGGCGAGCAGGGTGACCGACCGCACGCGTTCCGGGGCGGCGGCGG
>JASFWR010000071.1:0-12703 GCA_050049155.1 Planctomycetota bacterium
CAAGCTCGCGTGGACCAGGAGATCGACGAGCTCCCCGAGGAGGTCGGGCGCCCGCGGGTCCAGAAGTTCGACATCGGGAGCTTCCCGATCGTGATCCTCGGGGTCAGCAGCAAGCTCGACCCCGTGGCCCTGACCCAGCTGGTCGAGGACCAGATCCGCTTCCGCTTCTCCCGCATCCCCGGGGTGGCGCAGGTGGACCCCTGGGGCAGCTTCACCCGGGAGGTGCGCGTCGAGCTCGACCCCCAGCGCCTCAACGCCCTCGGGATCCCCCTGGACCGCGTGCTCACCGCCCTCCGCGAGGCCAACCTGGACCGGCCGGCGGGGCAGCTGGAGGAGGGCCGCTACGAGGTCACCCTGCGCGCCCCCGCCGAGTTCCAGGACCTCGACGAGATCCGCGACACGGTGGTCCTCGAGCGCGGCGACGGCGCGGTGACCATCGGGCAGATCGCGCTGGTGAAGGACACCTACGAGAAGCTCGACCGGTACGTCCGCGTGGACGGCGACCTCGGGCTGCGCGTCGCGATCCGCAAGCAGTCCGACGCGAACACCGTCGAGGTCTCGCGGGCGATCCTGGCGGAGGTGGAGCGGGTGAACGCCGCCTACCCGCAGCTGAACGTGGTGGTCACCTCGAACCAGGGGGACTTCATCCGCAGGTCCATCGAGAACGTGGCCAGCTCGGTGCTCTACGGCAGCGGCTTCGCGGTCCTCGTCCTGCTGTTCTTCCTCAGGAGCCTGCGCAGCACCCTCGTGATCGCCGCGTCGATCCCCATCTCGATGGTGGCGACGTTCGCCCTGCTCCAGCTCGGCGGGCTGACGCTCAACCTGATGACCCTCGGGGGCCTCGCCCTCGGCGTCGGGATGATGGTCGACAGCTCGGTCGTGGTGCTGGAGAACATCTTCAGGCGGCGGGACGAGCTGGGCGAGGGCGCCCGCGAGGCCGCCGTGGCGGGCACCGAGGAGGTCGCGAGCGCCATCGTCGCGAGCACGATCACGACCCTGGTGATCTTCCTCCCCCTCGCCTTCATCGAGGGCGTCGCCGGCGCACTCTTCGGCGAGCTGGCCCTCGTGGTGGTCTTCAGCCTCATCTGCTCCCTGCTCGTCTCCCTGAGCCTGGTCCCCGTCCTCGCGTCGCGGCTGCTGGCGCGCCCCACCGCCGGCGGCAGCCTGGCGGAGGCCGCGGAGCGGTGGTTCCGCCGCCTGGACGGCGCCTACGCGGCGATCCTCCGCCGCGCGGTCCGCCGGCCCCTGGTGATCGTCGCCCTCTCCAGCGCTGCCCTCGGGGCGAGCCTCCTCCTGTACCCGCTCATCGGCACGGAGTACCTGCCCCCCAGCGACGAGGGTGAGGTGCGCGTGACCGGCGAGATGGCCGTGGGCACGCGCCTCGACCTCGTGGACCAGCAGACCCGGCGCATGACCGCGATGGCCCTGCCCCTCGTTCCCGAGCTCGTCTCCACCGTGGTCTCGGTGGGCCCGGGCTGGCGCGGGACCGTGTCGGCCCAGGGGGAGATCCAGATGTCGCTCGTGCCCGCCCGGGAGCGGGAGCGCTCCAACGCGGAGATCGCCGACGCCCTCCGCGCGGCCCTCTCTGGGAAGGTCGCCGGCATGTCGATCCGGACCCGGGCGCCCCAGGGCCAGTTCCTCCTCCAGCGGGTCCTCGGGAGCGAGGGCGGCATCGAGATCGAGGTCCGCGGCCCGGACCTCGACGTGCTCGAGGGCCTCGCCGCCCACGCCGCGCGGATCGCGGAGGGGACCCCGGGCGTCACGGACGTCACCGTCAGCCGCCGGGCGGGCACGCCCCAGCAGGAGATCAAGGTCGACCGCGAGAAGGTGGCCGACGTGGGGCTCTCGGTGCGCGACGTGGCGCGGGTCCTCGAGGTGGGCTTCGCCGGCGCCCGCGCGGGCGAGTACCGGGCCGACGGCAACTCGTACCGGATCCTCGTCCAGCTGGAGGACGCCGAGCACCGCTCGATCGAGGAGGTGCTGGACCTGACCCTGAGCACGCCCGACGGGGACGCCGTGGCCCTGCGCAACCTGGTGGACTCCCGCCCGAGCCGCGGCCCGCTCGTGATCGAGCGCAAGGACCAGCAGCGCGTCGTCACCGTCACCGCCAACGTCGCCGGCCGCGCCGAGGGCTCCGTCGCCCGGGACCTGCAGGCGAGCCTGGCCTCCCTCCCCAGGCCAGGCGGGCACGAGGTCGAGGTGGCGGGGACGTTCGAGGAGCAGGAGAAGGCCACGCGCGAGCTCGTGATCTCCTTCCTCCTGGCGATCGCCCTCGTCTACATGGTGCTCGCCTGCCAGTACGAGTCCCTCCGGGACCCCCTGGTGGTCATGCTCTCGGTCCCCTTCGCCGCCATCGGCGTCCTGGTCACCCTGCACCTGACGGGCACGACCCTCAACGTCCAGAGCGCGATCGGCTGCATCGTCCTCGGCGGGGTGGTCGTGAACAACGCCATCCTCCTCGTGGACCAGGCGACGCGCCTCGTCCAGGAGGGTACGGCCGTGCGCGAGGCGGTCGCCGAGGCGGGCCGCCGGCGGCTCCGGCCGATCCTCATGACGACGCTCACCACGGTCCTCGCCCTGCTGCCCCTCGCGTTCGGGGTGGGCGAGGGCGCGGACGCCCAGGCGCCCCTGGCGCGCGCCGTCGTCGGGGGCCTCGCGGGCTCGACGCTGATCACGCTGCTGCTGATCCCCGCGGCCTACACCCTCGTCCGGCGGCGGACGCCCGCCGCCTGAGCGTCACCGTCCGCCGCCGAGGAGGTGCTCCTGGATGAGCGCCCACTCGGTCTGACGAGCGTGCCACGCCAGGTCGCGGTCCCGGATCCCGTGGCGGGTCTGCGGGTACGCCATCATCGACCAGCTGGTCTGGCCGGCCTTCATCAGCGCGTGGGCCATCTGGAACATGTTCTGCACGTGCACGTTGTCGTCCATGATCCCGTGGTGCATGTGCAGGAAGCCGTTCAGGCCCCCCGCCACGCCGAGGACGCTGGTCGCCTCGTACCCCTCGAGGTTGTCGGACGGCGTGCGCATGTAGCGCTCCGTGTAGATGGTGTCGTACATGCGCCAGTCGTAGACGCCGCCGCCCGCCACGCCGAGCTTGAAGCGGTCGGTCCGGCACAGGCAGTTGGCCGTCATCGTCCCGCCGAAGCTGTAGCCGGTGATGCCGACCCGGTCCCCGTCCGCCCAGGGGTTGGCCGTCAGCCAGTCGACCACGTCGACCATGTCGTCCACCTCCTGGAGGCCGACCCGCCGGTAGAGGGCGGAGGTCGCGGCGTGCCCGCGGCTGGTGGACGAGCGGACGTTGGTCTGCAGCACCAGCACGCCCTGCTGCGCCAGGAACTGGAAGAAGACGCTCGTGTTCCAGCGGTTGCGCACCGACGGGGCGGCCGGCCCCGAGTACGTGGAGACCCACACCGCGTAGGAGCGCTCCGGGTCGAAGTCCGCCGGCTTCAGCAGCGCCACGTCGAGCACCACGCCGTCCCGGGTGGGTACCCGGTGCAGCTCCCAGGCGCCGACGCCGTGGTCCACCTCGGGCGGCGTCGCCGGCCCGAGGTCACGGACCACATTGCCGTCGGCGTCGCAGACCCGCACGGTGCCGGGGTTGGTGAGGCTGGAGAAGCGGTCGATGAAGTGGGTCCTCGCGTCGTTGAAGCTGACCGAGTGCGACCCTTCGCCGGCGGTGAGCCGCCGGAGCCCCGAGCCGTCCAGGGCGACGCGGTAGAGGTTGGAGTTGATGTCCCCGTCCTTCGTCGAGCGGAACCAGACGCGCCCCGGGCCGTCCCCGGCGGGCTCCTCCACGTGCTCGACGCCGCGCAGGTTCCAGTCCCCCGAGGTCACGGCCCCCACGAGCGTGCCGTCCGCCCGGTACCGGTACAGGTGGTCGGTCCCGGTGCGGTGGCTCTGCCAGAGGAACGTCCCGTCCCCCAGCCAGATGGGCGGCTCGGGGCGCTCGGTCCAGGAGGACGACTCCTCGCGGATCAGCACCTCGCCCGCGCCGGTCTCGGGGTCGACGCTCAGGAGGTCCATCCAGGTCTGGATCCGATCCTGCACGTACACGAGGCACCGCTCGCCGCCGGGGGTCCACCCGACGCGGACCACGAGGATCTCCTGCCCGGCGTACCGGGAGAGGTCCACCCAGACCGTGGCGGCCGTGCCCGCGTCCGTGATGCCCACGCCGACGATGGGGTTGGGGTCGCCGACCTTCGGGTAGTTGGTCACCTCGGGCCGCACCCGGAACGTGTCCTCCTCCAGGTGGTCCACGACGGTGAACTCGTGCACCGGGCTCTCGTCCAGGGAGAGGAAGGCCAGGTGGGCGGAGTCGGGGGACCAGAAGTGCCCCAGGAAGTTCCCGCGCCCGTAGATCTCCTCCTGGTAGACCCAGTCGAGCACGCCGTTGAACTGATCGGGGCCGCCGTCGCTGGTGACCGCGGAGCGCTCCCCGGTGGCGGTGTCCACGAGGTGGAGGTCGTTGTCGCGCACGAAGGCGAGGGCCGCGCCGTCCGCCGACATGCGGTCGTACCGGATCTCCCCGTCGGCCCCCCGGGCGAGGACCCGCGGCGCGCCGCCGGCCCGGTGGAACCAGAGCTCCTCGTTCACGTAGACCATCCGGGCGGCGCCGTCCTCGGAGACCTGCTCCGGTCGCCTCGCCAGGGCCGCGGCGATCCGCTCCACCGTCCGCTTCGGGCGCCCGCCGAGGTCGTGGATCCGCCCCTCGAGCTCCTGGGCGAGCTGCTCCGTCGCCTCGTCCGCGACCTCCGCCTTCGGCCGCTCCACGGCGGGGACGAGCTCCCCCGTCCCGGGGTCGAGCCAGCGGTCGTCCCCGACCGCCACGTGCTTCCCGTCCCAGGCCCAGCGCGCCTCGGGGAGGGTCCACGAGAGGCGCACCGGCTCGGCGCCGGGTCGCCGGCTGGTCTGCTCCAGCGAGATCCGCCGGGGGCCGGCAGGGTCCTGGAGCGGGAGGCAGCAGGGGGCTGCCGAGAGGGCGAGGGAAGCGAGGAACATGGACTCCCGGGGTTTGGGCCGAAGGTGGGGAACGGACGCTATTTTATGGCCGTCCGAACGAATGCTCGCCCCTGCCTTTCGTACGGACGGTGCAAGCCCACCCCTCTAGAAGCCCCCGATCCATGCTCACCCTGACCCCCCTCGCCCTCGCGCTCCTCTCCAACCCCGTCCCCGCTCCGGCGGCCTCCGATCTCATGGCGGCCATCCCGGAGGAGGCCGTGGTGGCCCTCCACCTCCCGAACCCCAGGGCCATCATCGCCGCCCGGGAGACCAACGACCTGGTGGCCTTCATGCTCGACCCCGAGTGGGAGTCCATCGCCGGGCTCCTGATGGAGGAGGAGGGCACCGAGGAGGCCGAGATGCTCGCCGAGCTCAAGGCCTTCCGCGACCAGGCGATCGAGGCCATGTCGGACTGCTCGGGCCTCGCCGTGTACGTCACCACCGTCCCCGAGACGGGCGTGGAGGGGGCCGCGGGCATCGTGGCCCAGGGCGGCTCCAAGGTCGCCGCCATGATCGAGGAGCTGTTCGTCGGCGAGAGCGCCGCGACCGAGCAGCTCGCCGCCGGCGTCGTCGCGCGCGTCACCGCGCCCGCGCTCGGCCGCAAGGCCCTGGCCTTCGCGACCAACGGCGACCTCATCGTGGGCGTCGAGAGCTCCGCGGGCGTCGACGCGGCGCGGGCCCTGGTGCGCCAGAGCCTGACCGGCGGCAGCCAGCGCCCCGGCGGTCCCTTCGGCGTCCCGGCCCTCGCCAAGGAGCGCGGGGACTGCGCCATGGAGGTCGCGGTGAACCTCCAGCCGATCCTCGACGCCGCCCGGGCGGAGGGCTTCAACAGCCCGATGGAGGAGCGCATGTTCGACATGATGTTCTCGCAGATGACCTGGGCCTACGGGTCCATGTCCCTGGGCACCGGCGAGACCTCGGACCTCGAGTTCGTGGTCCCCTACGGCGCCGAGTCCGCCCTCGCGGGACTCTTCGCGAACTTCAACGCCGCGGACCTCTCCTCCTTCAGCAGCATCCCCGCCGAGGCCCACACCGCGCAGGTGATCAACATGGACCTCGCCGGCATCTTCGACTGGGCCATGGACCTCGTGAAGGCCGAGGACGAGATGACCTACGAGCAGGTCATGGCCGGCATCGGTAGCTTCACCGAGATGTCCGGGATCGACCTCATCGAGGACGTGCTCGGCAACCTGTCCGGGCAGACCCTGGGCTTCTCCACCGTGCGCGAGGCCGCCGGGAGCGGCGCCCCGACGATGATGGACATGATGATGGCCGGCAGCCTCGGCGGCGACGACGTGACGATCGTCATGGAGGTCGAGGACACCGAGGTCCTCCTGGAGGCCCTCGAGTTCGTGGTCGACATGAGCGGGGCGGGCGAGATGCTGGAGTCGGACACCATCGACGCCGGCGGCGACGCCGGTGAGCTCGAGACCTGGTCGCTCCTGCCCGAGGTCGGCTCCTTCAAGATGGCCCTCGGCGCGGGGCGCCTCGTCCTCTCCACCAACCCGTCGATGCTGGACGCCTACGTGGCGGGCCTCGGCACGCCCCTCACCGAGTCCTTCGCGTCCGACGAGCGCGTCGCGGCCATCCTCCCGAGCCTGTCCGGCGCGGGGGTCACGATCCAGAAGACCGCCGACATGCTCGACTCCATCGCCGCCGCGGTGGAGTCCTTCGGCGAGATGTTCACCAGCACGATCGACTTCAGCGGCTTCGAGGACGGCGCCGACTTCGACGAGGCGTACGACACCTTCTTCGACCGCATGAACCTCGCCGCCGACCGCGTCGTCCAGATGGGCCGCCGGTACTTCGACGGCACCATGTCCACCGACATGGTCATGGAGCAGGGGCAGATGCGCTTCCGCCAGCGCACCCGCTGACCGGCGGGCTCCCCGAGCCTCCCTGAACGAGCGCGCCCCGCGGGTCCGGACCGGACCCGCGGGGCGCGCTCTTGGGTGGCGCAGGCGACCTAGCCGCGCTGGCGCTTGTACTGCTCGAAGGGGTCCTCCAGCGGGTCGGCCTCGGCCCCGGCCCCCGGGGCGCCGTCGACCCGCGGCAGCGGGGCGTCCGGCGCGAGGGCCGGCGCCGCGGCGTGCGGGGCGCCCGGGACGGGCGTCATGTCCGCGGGCAGCTCCCCGGCCGGCACCGGCATGGGCGCCGCGGGCAGCGGAGCCTGGCCGACCACGCCGGGCTGCCAGTTGATGCCGGCGGCGTGCAGGCTCTCCACCAGCCCGTCCTTCTGGATGGACTTGGAGTAGGCCTCCTCCGGGGAGATCTCGCCGGACGCCACGAGCTTCGTCAGGGCGTCGTTGAGCAGCACCATGCCCGCCTTGGCGCCCATCTGCATGACGCTCGGGATCTGGTGCGTCTTGCCCTCGCGGATCAGCGAGCTGACCGCGCTGGTGACCGCGAGCACCTCGAGGGCCGCCACGCGCCCGCCCTCCTGCTTCTTGCAGAGGGTCTGCGCCACGACGCCCTTGAGGGACGCCGCGAGCATGGTGCGGATCTGCGCCTGACGGTCGGCCGGGAACTGGTCGATGATCCGGTCCACCGTGGAGGAGGCGGTCGTCGTGTGCAGGGTGCCGAAGACCAGGTGGCCGGTCTCCGCGGTCTCGATGGCGATCTCGATGGTCTCGAGGTCACGGAGCTCGCCCACCAGGACGATGTCCGGGTCCTCCCGCAGCGCGGCCTTCAGGGCCCGCTTGAAGGAGGCGGTGTGCTGCTTGACCTCGCGCTGGTTGATGAGGCAGCGCTGGTCCTGGTGCACGAACTCGATCGGATCCTCGATCGTGATGATGTGGTCCGAGCGGTTCTTGTTGATGAAGTCGATCATCGCGGCGAGCGTGGTCGACTTGCCGCTCCCAGTGGGCCCGGTCACCAGGACCAGCCCCTTGGAGAGCATGCAGAAGTCGCGGGCCGCGTCGGGCAGCCCGAGCTCGTCGAAGGTGAGCAGCTCGTCCGGGATCACCCGGAAGCTCGCCGCGGGGCCGCGGCTGTCCACGAAGAGGTTGCCCCGGAAGCGCGCCAGGCCCGGGATCTCGTACGCGAAGTCCGCGTCGAAGGTGGTCTCGAACGTCTCCCACACCGACGGGATGCAGATCTCCTTCAGGATCAGCTGCATCTGATCCGGCGGGATCGGGTCGCACTCCTTCACGGGGACGATGTCCCCGTGCAGCCGGAACTGCGGCTTCGTGCTGGAGGTCATGTGAAGGTCCGAGGCGCCAACCTCGACCATCCTCTTGAACAGTGCGTCGATCCAGGCCATGTCGTCGTGGGGGTGCGGTCCGGCGCGGACCGTCTGGGCTCCATGGCGGCATATCGACAGGATCGACCGATCCCTCAAGTCGATACCCTCTGGCCATGCGGCCCCCCTTGCAGCGAGACACGAGTTGGCCCACCGGGCTGCGCCTCCAACCCCTCCTGGCCGCCCTCCTGGCCTCCCTGGCGCCCCTCGCCGGGTGCCAGCAGGACCCCGCCCCGCCGGCCGCCGCGGCCCCCATGGCCCTCGGGCCCTGGCGAGCGACCCTGGCGTCCCCCGGGGGCGCCATCACCCTGGGGATGGAGCTGGTGCCGGTGGAGGGCGGGGTCCGGGCGATCCTCGTCAACGGGGAGGAGCGGCGGGAGGCCGGGCGGATCGAGCGCGACGGGGACGAGGTCCGGATCCCGCTCCCGCCCTACCGCTCGACCCTGGTCGCCAGGGCGGACCCCGACGGGAGGGGGCTCACGGGCTACTGGGAGCGGGACCGCGGAGAGGGTCCGACCCCCCTGCTGCCCTTCGCCGCCGTGGCCGGCACGGACGCCCGGCCGCCCGCCGCCCCCGACCCGGGCGCCGTCACCGCCGTCGCCGGGCGCTGGCGGGTGCGCTTCGAGGGGGACGAGGACGACGCCGTCGGGCTCTTCGACGTCGCGCCGACCGGCCGCGCGACCGGGACCTTCCTCACCACCCTGGGCGACTACCGCTTCCTGTCGGGCTGGTTCGACGGCGAGGCCCTGCGGCTCGGGTGCTTCGACGGGGCCCACGCCTTCCTGTTCGAGGCCCGGCTCGACGGAGACGGGGACCTGAGCGGGGACTTCTGGTCGCGGGACTCCTTCCACACCACGTGGACCGCCTCGAAGGACCCCGAGGCCCGACTGGCCGACGACTTCTCCCTCACCCGCTGGACGCCGTCGGCGTCCCTCGAGGGCCTTCGGTTCCCCGACGCCGACGGCGCGCCCCGCGCCCTCGCCGAGCTGCTGCCGGCCGGGCGGCCGGCGCTGCTGGTGGTCTTCGGCACCTGGTGCCCCAACTGCAACGACCTCACCGAGCTCCTCGGGCGGCTCGGCGAGGAGTACCCCGACCTCTCGATCGTCGGCGTGGCCTTCGAGATGGGCGAGGACCCCGAGCGGCACCGCGCCGCCGTCCGGGGCTACGTGGCCCACCACGGGATCGACCACCCGGTCCTGATCGGCGGGCCCGCGTCCAAGGCGGGCGCGTCCGCCGCGCTCCCGATCCTCGACCGGGTGCGCGCCTACCCCACCACCGTCTTCCTCGGCCGGGACGGCCGCCCCACCGCCGTCCACACCGGCTTCAGCGGCCCCGCCACGGGGGCCCGGCACCAGGTCCTCGTGGAGCGGTTCCGGTCCGAGATCGAGTCGCTCCTCGCCGGGGAGTGACCCCCGGCAGGGGTCCTGGGGCAGAGGTCGGCGCGAGGGGCAGAACCTCCCGCGCACTCGTCCTATCATCGGGGCATGCCGTTCCTGGTCCTCCTCCTGCTGCTCGGCGGCGTCATCGCCGCGCCGGGCCTCCTCCGCGAGACCTCGTGGGGGGTGGGCGCCCACGTCCAGGCGGCCATGGAGCGGGGTGAGGAGCCGGACAACGAGATCGTCGAGGTCTCGATCCTGCGCCTGAAGAACGCCCGGTACCGGCCGGGCCGCCCGCTGCCCGAGTGGGTCCAGGAGCTGGACGGCAAGAAGATCAGCCTCTGGGGCTACATGGCCATCGGGACCCTCGAGGGGCTCACCGAGTTCGAGCTCGTGCCCGAGTCCTGCGAGTGCGGCAAGTCCAAGGTCAACCACTTCGTCCAGGTCACCCTGAACGACGACGTGACCCGGTTCATCCCCGGCCGGATCACCCTCGTGGGGACCTTCGACTGCGGCGAGGTGGAGGAGGACGGCTTCATCACCAGCGTGTACCGCCTGTCCACCGACGAGCTCCCCTGAGGCCCCCCGGCGCTCCCCCGCCGAGCGGCGACGACGCGCCTGTCCGTGCGGCGCCCAACCACGACGCGCCTCGCCCATGATCCGAACCGCCCGCCTCGCGCTCCCGGCTGTCCTCCTCTCCCTGGGGGCGGTCCTCCTCGGACCCTCCGCGGCCTCCGCCCAGGACGGCGGTGAGCGCCGCTACACCCCGGAGCAGATCGACCGGCTGATCGTCCACGCCCAGTCGGGCTCGGCCGTCATCCGGCCCCAGGCCGCCGAGCGGCTGGCCCGCATCGGCAAGCCCGCCGCGGACCGCCTGCTGGCCATGGCCGGGACCACCCGCGAGGACCTCGCGCGCCTCGGGCCCAGCCTGATCGAGGTCCTCGGTCGCTTCGAGGACCCGCGCTTCCGCGCCCTGCTCTGGCCCGCCATGAAGGACCCGGAGTTCCCCTGGCGCCCGGCCGTGTCGCGGTCCCTCGCCCACCGCCCGCAGGCCGGCGAGTGGGACGACCTCTCGGTGTTCCTGGACGACCCCATCGCCCCCGTGCGCCTCGCGTCCCTCGACGCGCTGGCCCTGCTCTCGGCCGACGCCGGGTCCGAGCGCGCCGGCCCGTTCGTCCGCCTCGCCGCGGCGCGCCTGCACGACGACAACGACGTGGTGCGGCGCCGCGCGGCGGTGCTGCTCGACGGCCGCGGCCACGGGCGCGCGCTGCTCTGGCTCCTCGAGGACCTGCAGCGCACCGACACCTTCTTCGACATGCCCACGGGTGAGGCCGCCCGCTACGCCGCCGTGAACGCCCTCCAGGGCCTCGACGTCGACCTGGGTGGGTACGAGGCCTTCGCGCCGCCGGCCGCGGCGTCCAACCAGGCGGCCCTCGCGGGGCTGCGCGCTCGGCTCGTGGCCCGCGCCGAGGCGGCCGAGGCGGCGCTGCCCGAGCCGGACCGCGCCCTGATCCCCAGGGAGGTCCCCCCGATCGCCCGGGTCGGAGGCCCGGTGGAGGGCGCGCGCCTGGGCCTGCTGCTCAAGTCCTGCCGCCGGGGGGACTACTACCTGCGGTGGACGGCGGACGATCAGCTGGTCATCGGCTACGGGAACCCCGCGCGCGTGAAGCTGCCGGAGGGCACGACCCGGCGGCTCGTGGCCCTCGCGGACGCGGCGCAGGAGGCGCACCCGGGCGAGGTCTACTGGGGCCGGCCCGGCTGCGACATGGAGAGCTTCCGCATGCCCCGCGTGGGCGAGCCGGAGGCGCGCATGCAGCAGCTGATCCTGTCCAAGGACGAGCGCCCCGCGCCGGACCTGCGCCCCGCGGCGCTCACCGCTTTGGGGGCCGCCCTCGCGGACTCGATCCCGGACGGCGAGGCGCTCGACGAGGAGGACCCGCGGACGCGCGACCTGGCCGCGCGGGTCCGCGCCGCCTTCGCGTCCATCGGCGGCCCGGTCAGCGGGCGCTGACCCGCGGACGCGCTCGCGCCCCTGAGCCCCGCTCCCCTCAACGTTCGACGACGACGATGGAGTGCTGACCGGTGGCGCGCAGGCGTGCCACCAGCTCGTCCCCCAGCGCGGTGGCGGGGGTGAGCACGCCGCCGGCACCCGGCGCGGGCTCCCGGCCCGCGAGGGCGAGCCCGACCTCCACCAGGATCCTCACGGTGGCCGCGTTGCCGGGGTCGCCGGCCATGTCCTGGACCACCTCGATCGTCCCTCCCCCGTCCGCCAGCTCGAAGTGGGTCCGCGCCCGCGTGACGCCGGCGGCGAGGACCGCCTCGGAGGGCCCCTCGCCGGGCGCCGGGCCGAAGCGCCGGAAGAGGGCCCGGCCGGCGCGAGTCGAGAGCAAGGCCTGGCCGGCGCCCAGCATCAGGGTGGTGGAGCGTGCTGCGAGCCAGCCCCGGCCCGCCGAGACCGACTGGAACTCGTCGTAGCGGAACGCAGGGTCGACGGCGGCCGCGTCGCCCTGCTCCCGGCGCAGCGCCAGGGAGCGGCCGACCACGCGTCGGTTGATGGGGCCCATGAAGAAGGGCGCCACCCAGCGGCCCCCGTGCGGATCGAACTCCGGCCAGCGCGGATCGCCGTGCCGCCGCCAGTCCTCGGCGCTCGTCACGTGGCCCGGGACGAGGGTGAACGGATCCGCGAGCTCCCTCGGGGTCGCGGACTCGAAGATGTGGAGCACGGAGGCGAGGGTCCCGCCGTTCAGGCCGCCTCGGAGGCGGTAGACGGTGCGCCCGGACCCGAGGACCTGCCCGCGGGCCGCGGCCGCGCTGGCGGCGACGTGCACCGCGAGGTCCGCGGGCGCCGAGTCGAAGCCGGAGGCCGGGACGAGGACCGTGCCGTCACGCCGCGCTCGCCCGTGGTGACGCTCGATCACGCGGCGCATCCACGGGACCTCGCCGGTGAGGTCGGCGTAGTGGGTCCCCGCCGAGGCGCAGGCGTGGACCACGGGGTCGCCGTGCACCGCGAAGGGGCCTGCCGTCGTGAGCAGCACGCGGGCCGCGCGCGCCATGGCCTCGACCGAGCCGCGGTCGCCCACGTCCGCGA
>JASFWR010000353.1:0-3921 GCA_050049155.1 Planctomycetota bacterium
CCCTCAGCCCGCCCCCGGCGCGGCCCCCACCCACGTGGCCGTCGTCCTCTTCCGCGAGGCGCCGGCCCTCGAGCGGCTCTTCGAGGTGTTCCGCCGGCTCCCGTTCACGAGCGACGTCGTCCTCCAGCAGACCCACGTGCGCCTGGACACGCCCGCCGGCGTCGTCCACGCCTCCACCTTCGGCGCCCCCTGGCCCGACCTCGACCCGGACTCCCTCGCGGAGCTGGGCGGCGTCGGCGCGGGGCTGCACCCCGGCGCCCTCCAGCGCGCCGCGGACCAGAGCGTGGTGTGGCCGGGCGGCGCCCTCGCCGCGGACGCCCACCAGGGGTTCGTCCACCTGATCGTGGCCGAGGGCACCGGCGGCCCCAGGGCCCAGGCCGAGGAGCTCGAGCGCCTGGCGGTGGCCATGCTCGCCGACCCGGCGGCCCTGTGCGTCTTCTTCCCCGCCGGCGAGTCGCTGCGGGACGGCCACGTCATGGGCCACATCCGCGCCGCGGCCCAGGAGCAGGGGGCCGTCCCCCTTCAGAACTGGGTCAACGGCCGGCTGGCCCAGAGCGCCGAGGGCGCCGTGGTGGCCGACCTCATCGGGCTCGGGCAGGTCGGCCTCCCCGACACCGAGGCCGTCTTCCCCGAGCGTGAGGACCTCCCCCCCTACGAGGTCCTCGGCTTCCTCCTCGACATCGCGCACCACCTCGCGCTGGAGGGCGGCGCCCTGGAGGAGGGCGTGATCTACGAGGGCCCCGGCGGGCTCCGCTGGCGCGCCGGCCTCGACGCGGACTCCCAGATCGCCCCCACCCGCCGCGTGGTGCGCTGGATCCCCCTGGCGCCCACGGACGATGGCTCCGCTCCGGAGGACGGGGCGGCCGCGGGACCCGGTGAGGGGTCGAACCCGTGAGGCCCGACGGGGACAAGGTCGAGCGCTTCGGCGCCACCCTCGCGGCCCTCGACGCCGAGGTCGACTGGGACGCGGTGGCGGCGGTCTACTGCGACGGCGACGCCTCCGGCTTCTTCGACGAGGAGCGGCGGGGCGCAGTCCTGGACGCCGGGCTCAAGCTAGCCGCGGACCTCGGGGAGGAGCTCGCGCCCGGCGGGCGCTCCCTCTACGTGGGCGCCGCGGTCGCCGAGCTCGCGCCAATGCTGTTCGAGGCGATCCTCCTGGAGCGCCGGGTCGTCTGGAAGGCGCTGCGGTCGGCGGAGATGGACGAGCTCACCAGGGCGCTCGAGGCGATCACCGTCCCGGGCAACCCCGCCCTCCCCGTCCCGCGCACGGAGCGCTGGGTGGGCCGCGAGCTCGGCCGCTGCGACCACGTCTGGATGACCAGCGTCCTCACCGACCCCGAGGCGTTCCCCGCGCTGCACGACGCCCTCTACAGGCGCCAGGGCACCGCGGAGGCCGTGGGCGGCGGCCACCCCAAGGAGGAGCGGCGTCGCGCGCGGGAGCTGGTGGAGGAGGCCCTGGTGGCCTCCGGGGAAGGGGCCCTGATCACCACCTCCGACGAGGAGCTCCCGATCTGGGACGCCGCCGCGGAGGCCGGCGGGCTGGTGCTCGAGGTGGCCCCCACGGGCCGGATGTCCGGGGTGGTCGGGGACGTGATCCGGCGCGGGAGGCTCCGGCGCCGCTGAGACCGCATCAGATCGATCCAAAGGCCGACCGGGACGACCCTGGGGGGCCTTTTGCTGCCGCGGCGGCAGGGGCAGAGTCGATCATTCAGGGGAGCATGGTGGACGGCAGCGCGAGCGAGGGACCCCTGGAGACCGGGGACGGGGCCGATCCCCGACCCGGTGCGCCCGAGCACTTCATCAACCGGGAGCTGAGCCTGCTGGAGTTCAACCGGCGGGTCCTCGCCCAGGCGGTGGACGAGTCGGTCCCGCTCCTCGAGCGGCTCCGCTTCCTCACGATCTCCAGCACGAACCTCGACGAGTTCTTCGAGGTCCGCAAGGCCTCCCACCAGGAGCGCCTGACGCTGCGCTCCAGCAGCATCGGCTTCGACGGCCGGACGACCTTCGAGGTCCTCGACGACATCTCGGCGGCCGCGGAGGGCCTCGTCAGGGACCAGTACGAGGTGCTCAACGACGTGCTGCTCCCCGAGCTCGCGGCGGAGGGCATCCACGTGCTCAAACGCCAGCTCTGGACCGAGGAGCAGTCGGGGTGGATCCGCGACTTCTTCCTCCGGGAGGTGGAGCCGATCCTCACGCCCGTGGGACTCGACCCGTCCCACCCGTTCCCCAAGATCCTCAACAAGAGCCTGAACTTCATCGTCCTCCTCGAGGGCGAGGACGCCTTCGGGCGGGAGACGGGCCTCGGGGTCGTGCAGGTGCCCCGCGCGCTCCCGCGGCTCATCGCGCTCCCCCCCTCGGTGCGCGGGGAGGGGCTCGCCTTCGTCCTGCTCTCCTCCGTGATCCACGCCCACGTGGAGATGATGTTCCCGGGGATGCGCGTCCTCGGGTGCCACCAGTTCCGGGTCACCCGGAACAGCGAGCTGTGGGTGGACGACGAGGAGGTGGAGAACATCCTGGAGGCCATCGAGGGCGAGCTCCCGGAGCGCAAGTACGCCGAGGGGGTCCGCCTCGAGGTCGCGCAGGACTGCCCGGAGAAGGTCATCCGCTTCCTCCGGCAGCGCTTCGAGCTCTCCAACGCCGACGTGTACCGGGTCAACGGCCCGGTGAACCTCGGCCGCCTCGGCGTGCTCCACGGCCTCGTGGATCGGCCGGACCTGAAGTACCCCACCTTCTCGCCCAGGGTGCCCCGCGCCCTGGCGCGCAGCGAGGACCCGTTCGCCGCCATCCGCGAGCAGGACATCCTGCTCCACCACCCGTACGAGTCCTTCGCCCCGGTCGTCGACCTCGTGCGTCGGGCGGCGTCCGACCCGGACGTCCTCGCCATCAAGCAGACGCTCTACCGGACGGAGCGCAACTCGGCGATCGTGGCGGCCCTCGTGGAGGCGGCGCGCAACGGCAAGCAGGTGGTGGCGGTCGTCGAGCTCCGGGCGCGCTTCGACGAGGCCGAGAACATCGACCTCGCGAACCAGCTGCAGGAGGTGGGCGCCCAGGTGATGTACGGCATCGTCGGCTACAAGACGCACGCGAAGATGACGCTCATCGTGCGCCGTGAGCCGGACGGGCTCGTGCGCTACGCGCACCTCGGCACCGGGAACTACCACGCCCGGACGGCGCGCGCGTACACGGACCTGGGCTTCCTCACCGCCGACCCGAGGATCGCGGAGGACGTCCACCAGATGTTCCACCGGCTCACGGGCCTCGGCGCCACCCTCCCCCTCCGCCTGCTCCTGGACGCGCCCTTCAGCCTGCGGAAGGAGATGCGCCGACGGATCCGCCAGGAGGCGGAGCACGCGCGGGCGGGGAGGCCGGCGCGGATCATCGCCAAGATGAACGCCCTCACGGAGGTGAACACGATCCGGGCGCTCTACGAGGCCAGCGCCGCCGGCGTGCAGATCGACCTGATCGTCCGCGGCGCGTGCTGCGTGCGGCCGGGGATCCCCGGGATCTCGGAGAACATCCGCGTCCGCTCGATCCTCGGGCGCTTCCTCGAGCACTCCCGGCTGTTCTACTTCGAGGACG
This sequence comes from Planctomycetota bacterium, assembly GCA_050049155.1. Classification (GTDB taxonomy): domain Bacteria; phylum Planctomycetota; class UBA1135; order UBA1135; genus Saltatorellus. The sequence goes on from JASFWR010000353.1 coordinate 3,580, forward strand.
GGGGCCGCGGCGCGCTCTTCGCGTCGAGCGCGGACTGGATGTCGAGGAACCTCTACCGGCGGGTGGAGACCTGCTTCCCGATCCTCGACCCCACCATCAAGCGCCGGGTGATCGAGGAGGACCTGATGGTCTACCTCGCCGAGGACGTCGCCGCCTGGGAGCTCCAGCCCGACGGGACCTACACCCGCACCGCGGGCACGGACGACCCGCAGGCGACCCTCCTCCGCCGCCTCGGCGTGGTCGGCGACGACCTGGACGCCGAGGACGACGGCCCGTCGGGCGACGGGATTCGCCGCCTGCGGCCCGTCTGAGGGCGTCGCGCAGCGGCTACCATCGTCCGGG
>JASFWR010000354.1:0-3911 GCA_050049155.1 Planctomycetota bacterium
TGCGGGTCAACGCCGGCCACGGGCTCGACTTCGAAAACACGGCCGCGGTGGCGGCGATCCCCGAGGTCGAGGAGCTCAACATCGGCTTCGCGATGGTCGCGCGCTCGCTCTTCGACGGCGTGGACCGCTGCGTCGCGGACATGCTCGAGCTGATCCGAGGGGCGCGCCCTTGATCGACGGCGAGCTCGCCTACCTGGGTGGCGCCATCACGGCGCTCCCCACGCCGTTCCGCGACGGCGTCCTCGACCTCCCCGGCCTCGATCGCCTCGTGCAGCACCAGGCGAGGCAGCGGACCTCGGCCATCGTCGTGGGCGGCACGACGGGGGAGGGCTGGGCCCTCCAGGTGGACGAGGTGGGGCAGCTGGTGGCCCGCGCGACGGCGGGCGCGGAGGTGAGCTCGGACTACCGGCTGCGGGTGATCTTCGGCGTCACGGAGGCGAGCTCGGAGCGCGCGGCCACCGTGGCGCGCAACGCGGCGCTGGCGGGCGCGGACGCGCTGCTGGTGAGCGCGCCGCCCTTCACCCTGCCCGGGACCGCCGGCGTGGTGGAGCACCTGGAGTCCATCCGCGGCGCCCTCCCGAGCGAGCTCCCCATGATCATCGTCAACGAGCCCGAGCGGACGGGGACCGACCTGACCGCCGAGGCGGTCACGCGCATCGTGCGGTCCGTCCCGGACGTCGTGGCGCACTGCGAGGCCATGGGCCGCCCCGCCCGGGCGCGGACCCTGGCGGAGGAGCTCCCCGTCCCCCTGCTCGCCGGGGACGACCGCCTCGTGGGGCCGATGGTCCGCAACGGCGCCGTGGGCGCGATCACGGTGGTGGGCAACCTGGTGCCGGGCGAGGTCGCCGCCTTCCTCGAGGCCGCGCGGGCGGACGACTGCGAGGCCGACGCCCTCGAGCGCAAGCTGGCGCCCCTGGTGGACGCGCTGCGGATCGCCACGAACCCGATCGCCGTGAAGGGGGCCCTCGCCGCCCTGGGCGCGATCCGGCCGGACGTGCGGGCGCCCCTGACGCCCCTCGACACCCGCCAGCGCACCGCCCTGGAGCGCTCCCTCACGCTGGCGCGGCTGCTGGTCCCCTCCTGAGGTCCTTCGCCCGAGGGCCGCTGCCGCCCGCGGCGGCTGGAGTCGGGCGCGACGCGGACCGCCCCGGCGGCCTCGCCTCGAGGGCCAGAACGGCGCCCGATGCCGCCATATTGGCATTCTGGCATGCCCCGTTGGCGTGACTCGATCCGCATCCGGGACGGCGAGGCCCCTCCAGAGGCCCTCAGGGGCGATCCACCCCCTGGCACGTCCGTTGCCCTGTGGGAGGTCCGGTCCGCCTGAAGCGGGCCGAGTAGAGGTACTCCGAACATGCAGCCCCGAACCACCCACCGCTCCCAGGCCGCCCTGGCCGCCGCCCAGGACCTGGCCGTCCGCTCCGGACACCCCGAGCTGACCCCCGCGCACCTCGCGGCGGCCCTGCTCGAGGAGCCCGAGGGCGTCATGTCCGCCGTGCTCGACCGGCTGGGCGTGGACCCGCGCGCCCTGCGCCACGAGCTCGACCAGCAGCTGGAGCGCATGCCGCGCACCAGCGGCGGGCAGGTCGCGGGCTCCCGCGCCCTCGCGGAGGTCCTCGCCGCCGCCGCGGCGGCCGCCGGCGAGCGCGGCGACGAGTACGTGTCCACCGAGCACCTCCTGCTGGCCCTCGCCTCCAAGGGCTCCCCGGAGGTGGCCGCCCTGTTCACCTCGAGGGACGCAAGCGCCGAGCGGATCGCGGCGGCCCTCCAGGAGGTCCGCGGCGACCGCAAGGTGACCTCCCCCGACCCCGAGTCCACCTTCGAGGCCCTCGCGAGGTACGCCCGAGACCTGACCGCGGACGCCCGCGACCAGAAGCTCGACCCCGTGATCGGCCGCGACGGCGAGATCCGCCGGGTCATCCAGGTGCTCTCGCGGCGCCGCAAGAACAACCCCGTGCTGATCGGGGAGCCGGGCGTGGGCAAGACCGCCATCGCCGAGGGGCTGGCGAACCGCATCGCCGTGGGCGACGTGCCGGACAGCCTGAAGGACCGGCGGGTCATGGCGCTCGACATCGGCGCGCTGCTGGCGGGCGCGAAGTACCGCGGCGAGTTCGAGGAGCGGCTCAAGGCCGTGCTGGAGGAGATCAAGGAGGCGGAGGGCGAGGTGGTCCTCTTCATCGACGAGCTCCACACCCTCGTGGGCGCCGGCGGCTCCGACGGGGCGGTGGACGCGGCGAACATGCTCAAGCCGGCCCTGGCCCGGGGCGAGCTGAAGTGCGTCGGCGCGACCACCCTCGACGAGTACCGCAAGTACATCGAGAAGGACGCGGCCCTCGAGCGGCGCTTCATGCCCGTCTCGGTGGACGAGCCCACGGTGGACGACACGGTCGCGATCCTCCGCGGCCTGAAGGACCGCTACGAGGTGCACCACGGCGTGCGGATCCTCGACAGCGCCCTCGTGTCCGCGGCGCGCCTCGCGGACCGGCACATCACCGACCGCTTCATGCCCGACAAGGCCATCGACTGCGTGGACGAGGCCGCGGCGCAGCTGCGCACGGCGATCGACTCGCTGCCCCAGGAGCTCGACGAGCTCGAGCGGCGCCAGCGGCAGCTCGAGATCGAGCGCACCGCCGCCTCCGGGGAGGACGCCGCGGGGAACGCCGCGCGCATCGCGGCCATCGGCGAGGAGCTGGCGGACCTGGAGGAGCGCGCCAGCGCCCTGCGGACCCGGTGGACCACGGAGAAGGACCTGATCCGGTCGATCCGGGCGGGCAAGGCGCTGCTGGAGGAGCTGCGCGCGGAGGCCGAGCGCGAGGAGCGCGCGGGCGACTTCGAGCGCGTGGGACAGCTGCGCTTCGGCGAGATCCCCGAGGCGCAGCGGAACATCGACGCGAACTCGGAGGAGCTCGATCGCGTGCAGGCCGAGGGTGCCATGCTGCCCGAGGCCGTGGACGACGAGATGATCGCGAGGGTGGTCGCGCGCTGGACCGGGATCCCGGCGGACAAGCTGCTCGAGACGGAGCGGCAGAAGCTGCTCCAGATGGAGGACGGGCTGCGGAGCCGCGTGGTCGGGCAGGACGCCGCCCTCGAGGCCATCAGCCAGGCCGTCCGGCGCGCCCGCGCCGGCCTCGTGGAGGAGACCCGCCCCCTGGGCGCCTTCCTCATGCTCGGCCCCACGGGCGTCGGCAAGACGGAGACCGCCAAGGCGGTGGCCGAGTTCCTGTTCGACGACGAGCGGAACATGATCCGCGTCGACATGAGCGAGTTCATGGAGAAGCACTCGGTCAGCCGCATGATCGGCGCGCCCCCCGGCTACGTGGGGCACGACGAGGGCGGCGTCCTCACGGAGGCGGTGCGCCGCAAGCCCCACAGCGTGATCCTCCTCGACGAGGTCGAGAAGGCGCACCCCGACGTGTTCAACGTGCTGCTCCAGGTGCTGGACGACGGCCGGCTCACGGACGGTCAGGGCCGCACGGTGGACTTCACCCAGACCCTGGTGCTGATGACCAGCAACCTGCGCGGCGACGACGCGGTGCGGGAGTACTTCCGGCCCGAGTTCGTCAACCGCCTGGACGAGGTGCTGACCTTCGAGGCCCTCGGCCAGGAGCAGATCCGGCGGATCGTCGACGTGCAGGTGGCGCGGCTGACGCGCCAGCTCGCGGACCGCGACATCGACCTGGAGCTGAGCGAGGCCGCCCTCGACGCCCTGGCCGAGGAGGGGTTCGACCCCGAGTTCGGCGCGCGACCGCTGAAGCGGGCGCTCCAGCGGAACGTCCAGAACCTCCTGGCGGAGGCCATCCTGAGGGACGACGTCCGGCCCGGGCAGGCGGTCCTGGTCGACGTCCACGAGGGGCTCTTCGGCGTCACGCCGCGGGAGCCGGCGCGAGCGAACCGGCTCGCCTCCTGAGATCCAG
>JASFWR010000355.1:0-3909 GCA_050049155.1 Planctomycetota bacterium
GAGCGGTCGCTGGTGGAGAAGGTCCCGAACGAGTAGCGATCGGACTCGTGGTCCTGCCCCTCGAAGCGGTAGGTGAACCGTACCTCGGGCAGGTAGGTGGTCCCGTCGCTCGAGCGGCTGGAGACGACCTCGGAGGACAGCACCGTGGCGTCCACCTCGACCCACTCCGTCCGAGCCCGCCGCTCGCGCAGGTACTGGAGGGCCAGCACCGTGTCGAAGCCGCCGACGATCCCGTTCCAGAAGAGGACCGGCAGGAGCCAGAGCACGCCCGCGGCGCGACCGAATTCCGGGGCGGCCATGGGCTCGTTCAGGCGTCGAGGCCGACGGCGTCCTGGACGCGCTCGAGGCCGTCACGGTCCAGGAGCTCCACGAGGCGCCGCAGGGTCCGGGGGATCAGCCCCGGGCCCTCGTAGACGAGGCCGGTGTAGAGCTCCACGAGGGTCGCGCCCGCGCGGATGCGTCGGTAGGCCTCCTCGGGGGAGTCGATGCCGCCGACGCCCACGATCGGCGCCCGCGCGCCGACCCGCCGGTGCAGGTGGCGGACGAGGGCCTCCGCGCGGGCGGCCAGCGGGGCGCCGCTGAGGCCGCCGCGGCCGATCGCCTCGAGCCGCCCCGAGGGGGTGCGCAGGCCCTCGCGGTCGGAGGCGGTGTTGGTGGCGACGAAGCCGGCGATCCCTCGCGCCATGCAGAGGTCCACGAGCTCGTCCACGGCGCCGGGGTCGAAGTCGACGGCGGGGGGCGGCGAGAGCTTGACGAGCACAGGGACCTCGGAGCCCAGCTCCGCGCGCGCGCCCATGACGGCGTCCAGCAGCGGCGCGAGGGCGCTCGGGTCCTCGAAGGTCTTGCCCTCCGTCGTGTTCGGGCAGGAGACGTTCAGGACCATGGCGTCCGCGAGCGGCAGGAGCCGGCGGGCGCTGGTCACGAAGTCCTCGACCCCCGCGTCCCCCAGGATGTCGGGGTCGTGGGTCTTCACGATGTTGATCACGAGGGGGAAGCCCTCGGGCCGGCGCGTCCCCTCGATGCGGCGGGCGATGACGTCGAGGCCGTGGTTGTTCAGGCCCATCCGGTTCACGAGCGCGCGGTCCGCCGGGAGCCGGAAGGCGCGGGGCTTGGGGTTGCCCGCGCTGGGCCGGGCGCTGACGGAGCCCACCTCGCAGAACCCGAGCCCGACGGCCGCCCACATGGGGATCAGCTCCGCGTTCTTGTCGAGGCCCGCCGCGACGCCGAGGGGGTTCGGGAAGCGCAGCCCGAGGGTGTCCACGCCGAGCCGCGCGGCCTGCTCGGCCCCGAGCCCGGACCGGAAGAGCGCCCGGAGGACGCCGGGCGCGCGCTGGCCGATGCGGCCGGCGCGGATGCTCATGTGGTGGGCCCCCTCGGCCGAGGCCTGGAACAGGAGAGGGCGGATCGCGGAGTAGAGCGGCGACATCGTCGGGGGAGAGGATAGCGGCGGGGCCGGCCGCCGCCGTCCACGGAGTCAGCGGAGTCGGCCCGCGCGCCCCTCGGGTCCGGCGAACCAGACGCTGCCGTCCGCGGGGGAGACCTCGACGCAGTGGAAGCCCAGGTCGGAGAGCGCCGACCACGTGCGCCCGCCGTCGCGGCTGATGTCGGTCCCGGTCTGCCCGGTGGCCACGAAGACGCCGTCCCCTAGGGCGGCCGACCCGGCGCGCTGGCCCCGCGGCCCGACCTCGCAGGGGCTCCAGTTGGTGCCGAAGTCGTCGCTCCAGGAGGCGCAGTGCACCCCGCCCACCTCGCGCTGCTGGTAGTCGCCGCCCACGAGCACGCCCCGCCCGTCCGCCTGGAAGGCGACGCTGAAGGCGCCGGCGGCGGGCTTGGGGGCCGGGATCGTCGAGTCCGCGCTGCTCCAGAGCTCGCCGCCCGGGCCCGCGCTGTGGAAGACCCGGCTCGTCCCGTCGTTGGCCCCGGTGATGATCCACGCGTGCCCCGACGGGAGCGCCCGGATCCCGGTGCCGCTGGCGGCGAAGCTGGCCTCCCCCGCGGGCAGGGCGCGGGGGGACGGGGCGACCGGCGTCCAGCGGCGGCCGCCGTCCTCGGTGCACAGGAGGCGGAAGCCCCCGTCCGCCATGGGGTCGCCGTAGCAGAGCGCGCGCTCCGCGTCGAAGAAGGCGAAGCCGTCCAGGAACGCGGCCTCCTCCGTCTCGCGGTGCTGCTCGGTCCAGGACTCGCCGCCGTCCTCGGTGTGCAGGATCCGCGAGCGCTCCCCGGGGCCGGCGCACATGATCCACGCGGTCCGGCGGTCGAGGGCGTGCACGTCGCGCACGTCGAGCTCCGCGATGGAGTCCGGGGCCACCTGCCGCCAGCTGGCGCCGCCGTCGGAGGTCACGACCACGGTCCCGCCGCTGCCGGTGGCCCAGGCCACGTCGCGGTCGACGGCGCACAGGCCCCGGAGGCTGGACCCGGTGCCGGTGGAGAGGGGGGCGAGGGTCGACATGGAGTGCGGCCCGGTGCCGCTGCACGCGGTGGCGGCGAGCGAGAGGAGGAGGAGGGCGGTTCTCATGGGCCGATGCTATCCGGCGGGGGCGGGGGCGGGAGGATGCTGGTAGAACGTCCGACATGACGGACCCCAGCGGAATCGAGCGCCCCCTGCCGCCGGACCGCGGCGGTCCGTACGTGGGGGTCGACGGCACCCGCGGCCGGTGGGTGGCGGTCTCACTGGACGGCGGCGGCCGCTTCGGCGGCGCGGCCCTGGCCGACTCCCTGGCGGAGCTCCTCGCGTCGCACGGGGAGGCGGACGCCTTCGGGATCGACGTGCCCCTCGGCATGCCCGAGGCGGGCCCGCGGGCCGCCGATGCCGCGGCCCGGGCCGCCCTCGGCTCCCGCCGCGCGACGATCTTCATGACCCCGCCCCGGGCCGTGCTGGAGGCGCCGACCTACGGGGAGGCGCGCGAGCGCGCGGTCGAGCTCACGGGCAAGAGCATCTCGGCGCAGAGCTACGCGCTCCGGCACAACGTGCTCGAGGCCGACGGGCTGCGGAGCGACGCGCGGGTCTTCGAGGTGCACCCCGAGCTCGCGTTCCGCGCCATGGCCGGGCGCGTGCTGGAGACCGGGAAGCGCACGTGGAACGGCGCCGCCGAGCGCCGGGACCTGCTCGCGGCAGAGGGGGTCGTGCTCCCCTCCGACCTCGGGGCCGCGGGCGCGGTTCCGGTGGACGACGTGCTCGACGCGGCGGCCGCCGCCTGGTCCGCGCGGCGGATCGCGAGGGGCGAGGCGGCGCGCGTGCCGGAGGCGCCGGAGCTCGACGAGCACGGCCGCGCCGTCGCGATCTGGTTCTGATCGAGCGCACCCGGCCGCGCGCCGCGCGCGAACACCAAGTGGCATGGACGTCGACCCCGCCCTCTCCGCGCCCCTGGTGGACGGCGCGACGCCCCCGGGCTTCGCGCCCCACGCCCTCGAGCTGGCGTGGACCTTCGGCGTCCCGCGCGACGTGGTGTGGGGGTGGCTCAACGACCCGCGGACCTTCACGCGGGGCCAGCTCCCGCCCTTCCGGGTGGAGTTCCTGCCCATGCCGGACGGGCGCCCGGGGGGCTTCGAGCCGGGCTGCCGCAACGCCCACCACGGGCCGCTCATGAGCTTCCACGGGGTCATCGGTGAGGTCCGCGAGCCTGAGTACCGGGACCTCCTCTACGGGTACGGCTCCTACGCGCTCTCCATGCGGCTCGCGCGGCCCCGGCGGCTCCAGTTCTGGTTCGAGGAGGCGGGGCCCGGGCGCACCACCCTGCGGCTGCGCCTCGACACCGACGTCCGGCGGGGCTTCGGGGCGCTCTGGGGCGGGGTGAACCGCTTCTTCTGGTGGAACTTCGGCCTCTCCGCCCGGCTCCTGCTCGCCTTCCGGGCGCGGCGGGCCTGAGGGGCGAGAGGGCGGCCAGCGGGAGTCCAGCGGGGGGCCATCGG
>JASFWR010000072.1:0-12652 GCA_050049155.1 Planctomycetota bacterium
ACCTGGGGCACCTTGTTCTACGAAGGGCTCATCAGGCCGACCCTGGCCGGGGAAGACATGGACGGCGACTACCTGGTGGCCGGGATGATGCCGGTCACCCTGATCTTCGCCGCCTCCACGGCCGCTCTCGTCGTCGTCAGCCTCCTGACGCAGCCCCCCCCGGACGAGCACGTCGAGCAGTTCATGGTGGAGTCCTGAACCACCCTCCCGTCCCCCGAACATGACCGCAGTCTCCAACGATCGGACCGAGGCCGCCCAGGCCGCCCTCGACGCCCACGTCCGCGACATCATCGCGCACCACTTCTCCCCGGAGACGGGGACGCCCGTGTGGCTGGAGTACGCCGCCGCGGCCGGGTGGGACCCGCGCGAGGAGATCCAGGGCTTCCAGGACCTCGTCGAGCGCTTCGACAACTTCGACGGCGAGCGGCTGCGCACGGACCCGCACGAGCTGTGGATCCCCCGCGCCTACGCCGGCCGGCCCTTCACCATCTTCGAGACCGGCGGCTCCACCGGGATGCCGAAGCAGCGCATCGGCTGGGACGACTACAAGCACGACTACGAGGAGTTCTCGGTGCGCCTCGACGACGAGGCCTTCCCGCCGGGCGGCTACTGGCTGATGGTCGGCCCCACGGGGCCGCGGCGCCTGCGCCTCGCCATCGAGCACCTCGCGAACCACCGGGGCTCGTCCTGCTACTTCGTGGACCTCGACCCGCGCTGGGTGAAGAAGCTCATCTCCACGGGCCAGGGGGATCAGGCCAAGGCCTACATGCGCCACGTGGTCGATCAGGCGCTCAGCATCCTCAAGCACCGCAAGGTGGACGCGCTGTTCACGACGCCGCGCCTGCTGGAGGCGCTCGGCGACGAGATCTCGATCCCCGACGCCGGCATCAAGGGCGTCTTCTGCGGCGGCACCGAGATGGACCCCCAGAACGTGCGCTTCCTCTGCGAGGAGATCCTCGAGGGTCAGGTGGGTTTCGTGCCCACGTACGGCAACACGCTCATGGGGCTCGCCTGCCACAAGAAGGGCTTCGAGGACGAGGACTACTCGATCACCTACTACGCGCCGCAGCCCCGCGCCGTGCTCCGGGTCACCGACCCCGACGACTCGCGCAAGCTCGTGGACCACGGCGAGTGGGGCCGCGTGGAGCTCACCACCCTCACCCACGAGTTCTTCCTGCCGCGCTTCCTCGAGCGCGACGCGGGCAAGCGCGTCGCCCCCTGCGACGAGTTCGCCTGGGACGGCGTGGCCGAGGTGAAGCCCTACGCGAAGAACGAGGAGAAGATCGTGGAGGGAGTCTATTGAGCGCTGACGCAGCCGCCGTCCCGCACTTCCCCGTGCTGCGGGCGGGCAAGGAGTACTCCAGCCTCGACCGGGTGGAGCTGACCTCGCACCGCGACGGCGCGGTGGTGGCGTCGGTCAGCCAGGCCAACGCCGGTTTGGTGCGCCGCGACATGCGCAAGCTGGACGCCAACGCGGCGCGCCTGCGGGCCATGCCGATCGCCGAGCGCATCGAGCGCTGCAAGGAGGCCGCGCGGATCTTCCTCGAGGACGAGCTCCCCATCGGGGACGGCTTCACGCAGACCGCGGACGACTACGTGGCCCAGCTGAGCTCCACCAGCGGCCTGCCCCACGTGATGGTGCGGGCCAACATGGAGAAGTGCGCCTTCGTGCTCGCGGAGATGCCGACCATCCTCCGCGGGCTCATGCGCGGGATGGACCCGAGCGTGCTCGACGAGGGCTTCGGCGACCACGACGGCGTGCCCGTCTGGTACACGCCCAGCGCGCGCGCCCTGGGGGCGGTGCTGCCCAGCAACTCGCCGGGCGTGCACTCCCTCTGGATCCCTGCGATCGCCCTCGGCGTGCCCCTGGCCCTCAAGCCGGGCCGCGAGGAGCCCTGGACGCCCATGCGCGTGGCCCGCGCGATGATGGCCGCCGGCTTCCCCGCGGAGGCCTTCAGCCTCTACCCGACCGACCACGAGGGCGCCGGGACGCTGCTCGAGTGCTGCGACCGCTCCCTGCTCTTCGGGGACGCGCGCGTCGCCGAGAAGTACGCCGGCGACCCGCGGATCGAGATCCACGGCCCCGGCCGCAGCAAGGTGCTCGTGGGCGAGGACGTGGCGGACGACTGGGAGCAGTTCCTCGACGTCTACGTGGAGTCGGTGGCGCGCAACGGCGGCCGCAGCTGCATCAACGCCTCGGCCATCTACATCCCGCGCCACGGCGAGGCCCTCGCGGAGGCGCTCGCGGCGCGCCTCGCCGAGATCGAGCCCCGCCCGCACGACGACCCCGAGGCCGGCATCGCCGCCTTCGCCAACCCCGCCTTCGCGGACATGATGAGCGGCGCCATCGACGCGGGCATCGAGAAGGGGGGCGCCCGGGACGTGACCATGGCCGCCCGCGGCGGCTCCGCTCGGCGCGCGGAGCTCGGCTGCTCGGTCTACCTGCGCCCCACGGTGGTGCGCTGCGACTCCATGGAGCACCCGCTCGCCAACACGGAGTACATGTTCCCGTTCACGAGCGTGGTCGAGGTGCCCCAGGAGCGCATGCTCGAGGTCATGGGGCACAGCCTCGTGGTCACTGCGCTCACCCGCGACCCGGCATTCCTCCAGGACCTGACCACGAGCCCGCTGATCAGCCGGCTCAACGTCGGGCCGGTGCCCACGTCGAAGGTCGAGTGGGACCAGCCCCACGAGGGGAACCTGTTCGAGTTCCTCTACGAGCGCCGCGCGCTGCAGCGCGCCGCGGGCTGGTAGGCGAGGCCGCGCCGTGTTCCGCGACGACGAGCGAACGCGCGTGCTGGAGGGAGCGGGCGGTCTCGACCGACTCGGCGCCCTGGCCCGCGAGCTCGGGGCGTCGCGGGCGCTGCTGATCTCCGACCCGGGCGTCGCCGCAGCCGGACACGCGGCGCGCGCCGAGGCGCTCCTCGGGGCCGAGGGCCTCGCGGTGGAGGCGTACCTGGACGCCGCGGAGAACCCCTCCAGCGACGACGTCGCCCTGGCGGCCGACGCCGCGCGCGCCTTCCGCCCCGACCTCTACGTCGCGGTCGGCGGGGGGAGCGCCATCGACACGGCGAAGGGCGCCAACTTCGTGGAGGTCTGCGGCGGCAGGATGCAGGACTACCGCGGCCACGACACGGCGACCTCGCCCCTGCGGCCGCTGATCGCCGTCCCGACCACGGCGGGGACGGGCTCGGAGGTCCAGTCCTTCGCCCTGGTGGGGGACGGCGAGGGGGGCGGGAAGATGGCCTGCGGGGACCCGAGCGCGGCGCCGCGCGTGGCGCTCCTCGACCCGGAGCTCACCGTCACCATGCCCCGGCGGGTGACGGCCATGACCGGGCTCGACACGCTGGCCCACGCGGTCGAGAGCGCCGTGGCGCGGCCGCGGGACCCCGGGACCGACGGGCGGAGCCGCGGGTACGCCGCCGCGGCGTTCGCCCTCGTCAGCCGGAGCCTGCCCCGGGTCCTCGACGAGCCGGAGGACCTCGAAGCGCGGGCGGACATGATGCGCGCCTCGGCCCTCGCGGGCCTCGCCATCGAGCACGCCATGCTCGGGGTCGCCCACTCCATGGCCAACCCCCTGACCCGCCACCACGCGGTGCCCCACGGGCACGCGGTGGGGCTCATGCTGCCCCACGTGGTGCGCTTCAACGCCGCCTCCGAGCGGGCGCTCCCCGTCTACGCCGAGCTGGCCCGGGGCGCGGGGCTCACTGGCGGTGACGATGCAGCGCTCGCGGCGGCGCTCGCCGATCGCTGCGCCGAGCTCCTGGCGCTCACGGGGCTCGCCGAGGGCCTCGGCGCCCTCGGGGTCGGCGCCGCCGACGTCCCCGCCCTCGCGGCGGAGGCGAACGAGCAGTGGACCGCGCGCTTCAACCCGCGCGAGCCGGACGTGGCCGCGTTCGAGGCCCTGCTCGCCGGCGCTCGCTGACCGGTCCGCGGCGCGCGCTCCCGGGCTCGAACCGCGTCGGCCCCCGAGGTCGCGGCCGCTGGCTCCCTCCCTTAGGCTTCCCGCCGCAGGGACCCGTTGATGGGCCCCGTTGCGCCACGCCCCGTCCACCCCGCCTCGCGCGGCCGGGGGCCGTCCCGAACCGGGCTCCAGGACCCCTGAGGGGCCCTGCGGCACCCCCTCCGAGGCCCCCGGGAGGGGGGGCCGCCGATCTGGGCGGTGGTCCCGTGCTTCCCGGCGTGAATGCCGCACACTCTGGCGCTCCCCGGCGCGCCCCGGCGCGCTCGGGTGGACGGAGCGACCCCTCCATGAGCGACTCTCGCGCCCCCAGCTACGGACGGTTCGGCACCTTCGGCGGTGTCTTCACGCCGTGCACGCTCACGATCCTCGGCGTGATCATGTTCCTGCGCTTCGGCCAGGTCGTGGGCAACGCGGGGCTGTGGTGGACCATCGGGATCGTCCTGCTGGCGAAGGCGATCACGACGATCACCGCGTTCTCGGTGTCGGCCATCGCCACCAACACCGAGGTGCGGGGCGGCGGCGCCTACTACATGATCAGCCGCTCCCTCGGGGTGGAGTTCGGCGGCTCGATCGGGCTGGTGTTCTTCCTGGCCCAGGCGGTCTCCGTGGCCCTGTACGTGATCGGCTTCACGGAGGCGCTGGTGGCGACAGTGCCGGAGCTCCAGGGCTGGTCCGTGCTGGTGGCGAGCCTGGTGAACGCCCTCGTGTTCGCGTGCGTCTACATCGGCGCCGGGTGGACCATCCGCCTCCAGTACGGGATCCTCGCGGTGCTGACCCTCGCGGTCCTCTCCTTCGCGATCGGCGGGGCGGCGCGCTTCGACGTCGAGGTCCTCCGGAGCAACCTCGCGCCGGGCTACGGCTCGGGCCAGAGCGTGTTCACCATGTTCGCCCTCTTCTTCCCCGCGGCCACGGGGATCATGGCGGGCGCCAACCTCTCCGGGGACCTCAAGGACCCCGCGCGCTCCATCCCCCGGGGCACCCTCGCCTCCATCGGCATCACGGGGCTGATCTACATCGGGATGGGCGTGCTTCTCGCGGGCGTGGAGGAGCGGGCGTTCCTCCAGTCGAGCAACATGGCCGTGCGGGACGCCTCCGCCGTCCCTGCGCTCATCACCGCGGGGATCTTCGCGGCCACGCTGTCCTCGGCCATCGGCTCGATGATGGGGGCGCCCCGGATCCTGCAGGCCCTGGCGCGGGACGGGATCTTCAAGTCGCTGCTCCCCTTCTCCAAGGGCGAGGGCGAGAACCAGGAGCCGCGCAAGGCGATCATGCTCACCGGCGCGATCGCGGGGCTCAGCATCCTCATCGGGACCCTCGACCTGATCGCGCCGATCATCACCATGTTCTTCATGGTGACCTACGGGTACCTGAACTTCGCGACGTTCAGGGAGTCGTACTCGCGCAACCCGTCCTACCGGCCCACCTTCCGGTACGCCCACTGGTCCCTGGCGCTGCTCGGCGGCGTGGCGTGCGCGGCCGTGATGCTGCTCATCGCGCCCATGTGGGCCCTCGTCGCGGCGGCGATGATGTTCGGGCTGCACCAGTTCATCTCGCGCCGGAAGATCCGGACCTCCTGGGGCAACGTGCGCAGCGGTGCGGCCTACGAGCGCGCGCGCAAGGAGCTGCGCCGCCTCGAGGACGAGCACTACCACCCGAAGAACTGGCGGCCGGCGATCCTGGCCTTCAGCGGCACGGTGAAGGGGCGCACCCGCACGGCGATCTTCGGCAACTGGCTCTGCTCCGGCCGCGGCATTCTGAGCATCGGGCAGGTGATCCCCGGGGACGTGGAGGACCTGGTGGAGCGCCGCCGGGCCCAGGAGAAGTCCCTGCGCAAGTTCATCCAGGGGGAGGGGCTGAACGCCTTCCCGGCGGTCGTGGTGTCGAACGATCGCCAGCTCGGGGTCGAGGCCCTGGTCCAGTGCCACGGGCTCGGAGGGCTGCGGCCGAACACGGTCATGGCCGACTGGTTCCGCGAGGAGGGGGACGCGGGGGAGTACGTCCACGCCCTCCGGCGGGTCTCGAAGCTCGGCCAGAGCCTGCTGCTGCTCTCCTGCCGGACGGACCCCGACGCGGACCCCCACGAGGTGCCCACGGGCACCGTGGACGTCTGGTGGCGGGGCAAGCAGAACGGCCCGCTGATGGTCCTCCTGGCCCACATGCTCGTGCAGAACGCCGACTGGCGCGGCCGGCACGTCCGCCTCCTGCGGGTCGTCGAGAACGAGGCGGCCCGGGAGGAGACGGAGCGGCACCTCACCGAGCTGGTCCAGCGGGCGCGGATCGAGGCGCTGGTGGAGGTCGTGGTCTCGGACGCGGCGGTGCCGGCGATCCACGAGGCTTCCCGGCACGCGGCGGTGGTCTTCCTGGGCCTCGACCTGCCGGACGACGACGAGGACGCGGCGGAGTTCGTGGAGAAGACGGAGGGGCTCCTGGGCGGACTCCGCACGGTCTTCCTCGTGAAGAGCCACGGCGACGCGTCCCTGGACGTCTGAGCCGTCGGCCCGATGGCCGATTCAGCGGCCGATCCAGCGGCCGCTCCGACCGTTCGAGGCCACCTCGGCGGGCTGCGCTACCATGGCGCCATGCTTTCCCTCATCCTCGCGCTGGCCGCCGGGTCGGCGGACTGGAACGACTACCGCGGCCCCGGTCGCGACGGCCACGCCGACGGCGCCGCGCTGCCGACCTCCTGGAGCGAGGAGGAGAACGTCACCTGGAAGACGCCGATCCACGGCCGCGGGTGGTCCTCGCCGGTCCTCCTGGGCGGGCGCGCCTGGCTCACCACGGCGCCGCCCACCGGGGACACCCTCTCCGTCCTCGCCGTGGACCTGGAGTCCGGCGAGGTGGTGGTCGACCGGGTGGTGTTCGAGATCGACGAGCCGGAGCCGCGGAACTGGGTCAACAGCTACGCCTCCCCGAGCCCGGTGGTCGCGACGGGGCGGGTCTACGTGCACTTCGGGACCTACGGCACGGCCTGCCTCGACTCGACGACGGGGGAGACGCTGTGGGAGCGGACGGACCTCAACTGCGATCACCTGGAGGGCCCCGGCTCCTCTCCACTGCTCGAGGGGGGGCGCCTCTTCCTGCACCTCGACGGCGCGGACGTGCAGTACCTGGTGGCCCTCGACCCGGCGACGGGGAAGACGCTCTGGCGCACGGAGCGCACGGCCGACCTCGAGCCCCTGGGGCCGGACCTGCGGAAGGCGTACAGCACGCCCCTGCTCACGGAGATGGAGGGGGAGGACGGGCCGCGCGCGGTGCTCGTGAGCTCGGCCGCGCGCGCCACCTACGGCTACGACCCCGCCACCGGCGAGGAGCTGTGGCGCATGGACCACCCGGGCTTCTCCATGTCCTCCCGTCCGCTCCTGGTGGACGACCGGGTCATCGTCTCCACCGGCTTCAACCGGGCCGAGCTGTGGGCCTTCCGGCTCCAGGGCGCGGGGAACATCACCGAGGAGGCGTTCCTCTGGCGCAACACCCGCGGCGTCCCGACCATGCCCTCCTCCGTGATCGTGGGGGGGCGGCTGTTCCAGGTGAGCGACCGGGGCATGGCCTCCGCCGTGGACCTCGAGACCGGCGAGACCCTCTGGCAGGAGCGGCTCGGGGAGGACCACTGCGCGTCGCTCCTGGCCTGCGGCGACCTCGTGTACGCCTTCGGCGTGGAGGGCAAGGCGACGATCTACCGGGCCAGCGGCGAGTTCGAGCGGCTCCACGAGAACCACCTGGGGGCGGGCTTCATGGCGTCGCCCGCCGTCCACGGGGACGCGCTGATCCTGCGGACCAAGACGCACCTGTACCGCGTCGAGGCGGCGCGGTGAGGGCGCTCACGTTCCAGGGGGTCCGCGAGGTCGCCGTCACCGACGCCCCCGACCCCCGCGTCGAGGAGCCCGGGGACGCCGTCGTGCGGGTCGAGCTCACCGCGATCTGCGGCTCGGACCTGCACGTCTACCGCGGGGCCGAGCGGGGCCTGGACCCGGGGACCGTGCTCGGCCACGAGTTCGCCGGCGAGGTGATCGAGGTGGGGAGCGCCGTGGAGGGGCTGGCCCCGGGGGACCGGGTGGTCGCGCCCTTCTCCACCAGCTGCGGGGCCTGCCCGGCCTGCGACCGGGGCCTGAGCTCGCGCTGCGAGCGCGGGCAGCTCTTCGGCTGGGTCGAGGGCGGCGTGGGACTCCACGGCGGGCAGGCGGAGCTCGTCCGTGTCCCCCTGGCCAGCAGCTCGCTCGTGCGCGTGGACGACGGTCGGGATCCGGCCGCGCTCTTCGCCGGGGACGTGATGTCCACGGGCATGTACCTGGCGATCCTCGGCGGCGTCGGCCCCGGGGACCGGGTGGCCGTCATCGGATGCGGCCCGGTGGGGCTCATGGCCGCGGTCGCGGCCCTCGACATGGGCGCGGCGGAGGTGTTCGCCCTGGACCTCCTCGAGGATCGGCTGGAGCTGGCCCGCGCCTTCGGCGCCTCCCCCGTGCTCGCCTCCGACGAGGGCCGGCTCCCGCGAGGGGTCGACGCGTCCCTGGAGGCCGTGGGCTCACCGGCCTCCACGCGCCTCGCCTTCGACCTGCTCCGGCCTGGGGGCACTCTCGCCGCGGCGGGGGTCCACGTGGAGCCCACCCTCGCCTTCTCCCCGGGCGAGGCCTACGACAAGAACCTCACCTACCGCGCCGGTCGGTCGCCGGCCCGCAGCCTGCTGGAGCCCGCGCTCGAGCTCGCCGCGCGCAGCGGCGTGGACCGCATCGTGTCCCACCGCCTGCCCCTCGAGGAGGCGGCGCACGGCTACCACATCTTCGACGGCCGCCTCGACGGGGCGACGAAGGTGCTGCTCGAGCCCTGAGGCCGCGTCGGGCGACCGGAGCCCGCGGAGCGGGGTCGGGGCGGGCTCAGCCCGCGCCCAGGACCGCGTCGAGGGCGTCGCAGACCCGCTCCACGTCCCCGTCCTCCATGGCCGGGAACATGGGGAGCGAGAGGGTCCGGCGGTAGTACTCGGCGGCGCCGGTGAGCGGCGCCGGGTCGTACCCGAGCCGCCGGTAGTAGGGCTGGGCCGGCACCGGGATGTAGTGGACCTGGGTGCCGATCCCGCGCTCACGGAGCCCCTCCATCACCGCCGCGCGGGTCGTCCCGAGCCCCTGGAAGTCGATCAGCACGCCGAACAGGTGGTAGGCGCTCTCGCTCCCATCGGGGCCGGGGTCGTTGAGCTCCACGGCGGGGTGCCCCGCGAGGCGCGCCTCGTAGAGCCGGGCGAGGTGGCGTCGCCGCTCGACGAACCCCTCGAGCCGGGCCATCTGCGAGGTGCCGAGGGCGCACTGGATGTCGGTGATCCGGTAGTTGTAGCCGAGCTCCTGCTGCTCGTAGTACCAGGGGCCCGGCGACGGTGACTCGAGCCGCTCCGGCTCGCGCACCATCCCGTGGGAGATGAAGGTGCGGACCCTCGCCGCGAGGTCGTCGTCCGACGTGACCACCGCGCCGCCCTCGCCGGTGGTGGCGTGCTTCACGGGGTGGAAGCTGAAGATGGACATGTCCGACCAGGGGGCGCCGCCGATGGGCGTGCCCCGCAGGCGCGCGCCGAGGGCGTGGGCCGCGTCGTCGATCACCGCGGCGCCGCGCTCGCGGGCGAAGGCGGACAGGACCTCGAGGTCCACGGGCCGGCCCGTGAGGTGCACCGGGATGATGGCCCTGGTCCGGGGGGTCCAGGCGGCCTCGAGGTCCTCGGGCCGCATGAGCCCGCAGTCCGGGCACACGTCGGAGAAGACCGGGCGGGCGCCGGCGTACAGCACGGCGTTGGAGGTGGCGAGGAAGGTGACGGCCGGGACGATGACCTCGTCCTCGGGGCCGAGGTCGAGGGCGTGGCAGGCGGCGTGGAGCGCGGCGGTCCCCGACGACATGGCCACCGCGTGGCGAGCGCCCGCCGCCGCGGCCACCGCCGCCTCGAACTCCCCGACGCGGGGACCCGTGGTCAGGTACGGGGAGCGGAGCGCCTCCGCGACCGCCGCGAGGTCGGCCTCGTCGATGGACTGGGCGCCGTAGGGGAGGAAGTCACTCAAGGGTCTGGCGTGGGGCGCGGGCGGGGCCGTCGCGGGCCGAGAAGATAGCAGACCCCGTCCGGACGTCGGCCGTCGCGCCGCGCCTCCGCTCGCCGGGGCGGGGCCCAGGTGGGGGCCCAGATGGGGGCCCAGATGGGGGCCCAGATGGGGGCGCTGAGGTGGACGCTGCCGGGGACGCCGCCGGGAAGCGCCGAATCAGGGAGCGGGCGCCGGCGCGGGCTGCCCGAGCTCGGCGGCCAGCTCGTCCAGGACCGGGTGCTGGGCGCCGGCGGCGGCGGCGAGCTCCAGGGCCTCCCGGATGGTGGCCGTGTCCCCCAGTTGCCGGAGGGTCCGCACGAGGGCGGCCCAGGCCTCGCCGTCGCCCCGGTCCAGGGCCACGGACTGCTGCAGGGCCTCGAGGGCGCCGTCGTGCTGGCCGAGGGCGGAGAGGGCGAGGCCGAGCTGGAGCCAGGCCTCGGCGCAGCCGGAGGCGGCCTCCAGGGCCTGGAGCAGGACCCGGCTCGCCTCCATGGGCTGGCTGGCGGTCATCAGGGACGCGGCCTGGTCGAGCGCTCCGTTCAGCGGGTTCTCGGGCAGGTCCGGCGCCCCGGCGAGCCAGGGGTAGGTGCGCAGGAGGAAGCGCTCCTCCACCAGGCTCCGGGTCCCGGCGGCGCCGGCGGCCGGCGGGTCCTGGAGCGGCGCGTCGCCGACGACGAAGGCGCAGATCCGGTCCATGTGCGGGTCCTCGCCGGGCGCGAGCTCGCCGGTGGTGGCGAAGGTCAGGGCGCCCTTGCCGCCCGCCTGCTCCTCGACCCAGGGGAACTCCACGGCCACCTCGTTGTAGAGGCGGTTCATGAAGCGGTGGGCGAGGAGCGCGGCGCGGAAGCTCACCGGGCTGGCCACCGCGGCGCGCACCGCCGGGAGGTAGGCCTCGGGGGTCTCCACCGCGCGCACCATCTCGGTGCGCCCGTACCACCCGCGCGACACCGCGAGGACGGGCTTGCCCCGGGAGGCCATCTCGACGCCGAGGGTCGTGCCGTACACCACCCCGCAGGCCGCGATGTCCGCCAGGGTGTAGGAGGACACGTCGTCGGTGGGCATCACGAGCCGGCAGTTCTCCGGGAGCTCCCGCGAGATGCGCGCGGCCTGCTCCATGGCCTGCTCGTTGACCCCGTAGTTCACGAGGTTGGGGTGCAGGCGGATCACCCACTGGAGCTCCGGGCTCTGGCGGGCGGCCTCGACGGTGGCGGGGATCCAGTCGAGGGAGTTGGGGAACGCACCCTCGCGCCGCTCCGGGAAGGTGAGCCACTCGTCGTCCGAGCTGGTGAAGCAGGCGACGATCGGGCGATCGTCCAGGCGCAGCTTGGCGCGCAGGGCGTCGGCCTCGCCGGGGGGCGGGCTGAAGGACTTCCAGTTGAGGTCCTTGCCGTACCGGCGGTTGTGGAACATCTCCGAGGTGGCGCGGACCTCGGTGAGCTCGAGGGGCACGTCGTGCCAGTCGGACCAGATGCGGTCGAAGAGGTCCAGCTCGTGGATCATCCCGTCCGCCCGCAGGAGCGCGGTGGACTTGCGGAACCCGCGCTCGTGGGTGATCAGGCGCGCGCCCCGCTGGTGAGCGAGCTCCACGGCCACCCGGTGGCTGAAGAAGCGCCCGTTGAAGGTGACCACCACCTCCGGCTGGAACTCGTCGAAGGCGCTGGAGAGGGCGTCCCAGGAGACCGCGGTCCCCACGAGGCAGTCGCGCAGCACCTGGACGACCTCGGGGTCCTCCAGGCGGATGGACGAGAGGCGGAACTGGTTGAAGGCGGACGACTTGGCCCACTCGCCCACCGGCTGCCCGGACCAGGTCGCGTCGAGCAGCTCCTCGGCGCCGAGCCCGGCGACCCAGGCCTCGATCCGGGCGATCCGGTCACGGCTGATCCACGTCCCGAGCCACTGCCACTCCAGGGCGTAGGTGGCCAGGTGAGTGGACTGCAGGGCCTGGCAGTGGGAGCAGGCGTTGGGCGGCCGGTGCCCGCTGGCGTCCCCGGTCGTGTTGCGCCGGAAGATGTCGCACTCCCGGAAGAGGCCGTCGCAGAGGGTGAAGCGGACCTCGGCGCCGCGCTCGCGGAGCGCGTGGGCGAGGGTCGCCTCCATCGCGGTGTGGTAGCCCCAGGCGGAGTAGGGGCTGTGGATGAAGACGCGTTTCGACATGGGGTGCGGGGTGCGGCGTGCGGTGGTGCGCCTCGCCGGATGGTACGGAGCCGCGCTCGCGATCCGAAACGCGCGCGGGGGGATCCGATCCGGGACCCGGCGCGGCCGGGCGCGTCTCCCGTGAGCCGCTCGTAAGCAAGCGTCCCGGGGGCCCGAGGATTCGCCGGAGGACGGTGGTGGGAATCGGCCGACGGCCCAGAATGTCGGCATGTGGAAGGCCCTCGCTCCCTGCACCCTCCTCGCCGCGGCCGCGGCGGGCGCGCCGGTCCTCGGGTCCGAGGACGGCGGTGCGGAGGGTTCGTGGACCCTCTTCCGGGGCGACCGCCACCTCTCGGGCGTGGCCGCGACCCGGCTGCCGGGCGACCTCGAGCTGGCGTGGACCTACGACGCGGGGAAGGCGATCACCTCGTCGCCCGTGGTCTCCGGCGGCCGCGTCTTCTTCGGCTCGGACGACCACGCCCTGCACTGCGTGGACGCCGCGACCGGG
>JASFWR010000356.1:0-3908 GCA_050049155.1 Planctomycetota bacterium
GCAGAGGAGCTCGCCGGCCCGCTTGGTGGCGGCATAGGGCGAGACCGGCCGCGGCACGTCCGCGGACTCCTTGAACGGCACGTCGACGTTCCCGCCGTAGACCGAGGAGGAGGAGGCGAAGACGAAGCGGGTGTCCGGCCGCTTGCGGAGCTCCTCCAGCAGCACCACCGTGCCCCGCAGGTTCACGTCCTGGTAGTGCAGCGGGTCCTCGAGGGACGGCCGGACCCCCGCCATGGCGGCGAGGTGGACCACCGCGTCGAACTCCCGGGCGAAGAGCTCCCCCATCAGGGCCTCGTCGCGGATGTCGCCCTCCACGAACTCCACCGGCCCCTCGCCCAGGGGGGCGCCCGCGGTCCGCTCGATGCACTCGAGGTTCCCGCGCTTGATGGCCGGGTCGTAGAAGTCGTTGAGCGAGTCGAGGATCACCACCTCGTCCCCCCGGCGCACGAGCGCCTCCACGAGGTGCGAGCCGATGAAGCCGGCTCCGCCTGTGACGAGGATCTTCATGGGGTGGTGGCAGGGAGGTTCAAGCAGCGCCGCGGGAGCGGCGCTCACTCGACGGTGACACTCTTCGCGAGGTTGCGGGGCTTGTCGATGTCGCAGCCGTGAATCTCGGCGATGTGGTACGAGATCAGCTGGAGCGGGATCGTGTTGAGAATGGGCGAGAGCCACTCCGAGGTTCGGGGCACCGGCACGTAGGTGTCGGCGATGGCGTGGCTGGCCCCGTCGGAGCCGACGCTCAGCGTCACGCCGCCGCGGGCCTTCACCTGCTCGATGTTGGAGCGCGTCTTCTCGGCCACCTGGCCCTCGGCGTTGATCACGAGCACCGCCATGCCGGGGTCGATGAGGGCGATCGGCCCGTGCTTCATCTCCCCCGCGGCGTAGCCCTCGGCGTGGACGTAGGCGATCTCCTTCAGCTTGAGCGCCCCCTCGAGGGCCACGGGGAAGTTCACCCCCCGGCCCAGGAACAGGAAGCCCCGGGCCCCCGCGTGGGTGCGCGCCGCGTCGCGGGTGCGCGCCACCGCCTCGTTGGTCAGCAGGGACTCCACCTTCGGGCGGAGCTGGGACAGCTCCTCCAGCAGCGCCCGCCCCTCGTCCGCGGACATGGTCCCGCGGCTGCGAGCGATCCGCACGGCGAGGAGCACCGCGGCGGTCAGCTGGGCCGTGAAGGCCTTGGTGCTGGCGACCCCGATCTCGGGGCCGGCGTGGGTCAGGATGGTCGCCTCGGACTCCCTGACCTGGGAGG
This sequence comes from Planctomycetota bacterium, assembly GCA_050049155.1. Lineage (GTDB taxonomy): Bacteria > Planctomycetota > UBA1135 > UBA1135 > Saltatorellus. Next base: position 1,247 of record JASFWR010000356.1, read on the forward strand.
ATCCCGCCACGTTGCAGATGGCGGCGACCCGCGCGCCCAGCTCCCGGGCGAGGCGCGTGGCCGCGAGGGTGTCGGCGGTCTCCCCCGACTGCGTGATCGCGAGGGCCACCGTGCCCGGCGCCACCCGCGGCGAGCGGTAGCGGAACTCGGAGGCGAAGTCGAACTCCACCGGGAGGCCCGCGAGCCCCTCGATGAGGTAGCGGGCGATCTGTCCGGCGTGGAGCGCCGTGCCGCAGGCGAGGATCTGGATCCGCTCGATGGACCCGCAGAAGTCGTCGTCGAAGGCCCCGCCCTCGAAGCGCACGTCCCCGGCGGCCAGGTCGATCCGGTCGACGCAGGTGCGCTCGATCACGTCCGGCTGCTCGTGGATCTCCTTGAGCATGTAGTGCGGGTACCCGCCGCGGCCGCTGTCGGTGGGGTCCCAGTCCACGTGCCGCACCGGCCGCTCCACCGGCGCACCCTCGGCGTCCGTCACCTCGAGCCGGCCCGGGCCGAGCCGGGCGAGGTCGCCGTCCTCGAGGTAGACCACGTCCCTGGTGTGGGGCACGAGCCCGAGCACGTCCGAGGAGAGGAAGCCGCCCTCCCCGGTGGTGCCGACCACGAGGGGCGGCCCCTGGCGCACGGCGAGGAGGGTCGAGCCCTCGTCGGTGCTCGCGAGGACCGCGAGGGCGTAGTAGCCGGACACCTTGCGGAGGGCGCGCCGCATGGCGCGCATGAGCGCGGCCTCGTCGGCACCCTCCTCGGCCCAGTACTGGTCGATCAGGTGCGCGAGCACCTCCGTGTCCGTCTCGGAGAGGAAGGACGCCCCCCGCTCGAGGAGCTCCCGCTTGAGCACCGCGTAGTTCTCGATGATCCCGTTGTGCACCACGGCCACCCGGCCCGAGGTGCCCGTGTGCGGGTGGGCGTTCACGTCGCTGGGGACGCCGTGGGTCGCCCAGCGCGTGTGCCCGATGCCCGCGCGGCCGCCGGTGAGCGCCCCGTCCTGCAGGGCCTCCTCCAGGTTCGAGAGCCGCCCGCGCCGCTTGCGGACTCGCACCTCCCCGTCCACCACGGCGGCGATCCCCGCGCTGTCGTAGCCGCGGTACTCCAGCACGGAGAGCCCGGCCACGAGGCCGGGCACGACCTCTCCCGACGCGACGGTGGCTCCGACGATCCCGCACATGGTCCGGGCTCCGTCAGGCCTCCGTCGACGACCCGGCGGCCGGCTCCGCGGCGGGCGCGGCCGCGTCCACCTTGGACCGGAAGTACTCCAGGGTCCGCCGCAGGCCCGTGTCCAGGTCCACGGTCGGCTCCCAGCCCAGCAGGGTGCGCGCCTTGGTGATGTCCGGCTGGCGCACCTTCGGGTCGTCCACGGGCAGGTCGCGGAAGGAGATCTCCGACGCGGAGCCCGTGAGTTCCACCACCTTGCGGGCGAACTCCAGGATGGTCATCTCGGCGGGGTTGCCGATGTTGACGGGCTCCGGCTCGTCCGAGTTCAGGAGGCGCCAGATGCCCTCCACGAGGTCGTCCACGAAGCAGAACGAGCGCGTCTGGGAGCCGTCCCCGAACACCGTGATCGGCCGCCCCTCCAGCGCCTGGGACATGAAGGCCGGCAGGGCGCGCCCGTCGTTCAGGCGCATGCGCGGGCCGTAGGTGTTGAAGATGCGGATGATCCGCGTCTCCACGCCGTGGTAGCGGTGGTAGGCCATGGTCATGGCCTCCGCGAAGCGCTTCGCCTCGTCGTAGACGCCGCGGGGACCGACCGGGTTCACGTTGCCCCAGTAGGTCTCCTTCTGGGGGTGCTCCTCGGGGTCGCCGTAGCACTCGGAGGTGGACGCCAGCAGGAAGCGTGCGCCCTTCTCGCGGGCCAGGCCCAGGGCCTTGTGCGTCCCGAGGGAGCCCACCTTCAGGGTCTGGATCGGCAGCTCCAGGTAGTCGATGGGGCTCGCGGGCGAGGCGAAGTGGAGGACCGCGTCCAGGCGGCCCGGCACGTGGATGAACTCCGTCACGTCCTGGTTCATGAACAGGAACTCGTCCCGTCCGAAGAGGTGCTCGATGTTGTCGAGCGACCCCGTGACCAGGTTGTCCATGCAGATGACGGCGTAGCCCTCGGCGAGGAAGCGCTCGCAGAGGTGGCTACCGAGGAACCCGGCGCCGCCGGTGATGAGGACTCTCTTCATGTTCAGGGATCGCGCAGTGTGTTCGCCGAGCGGCGAGAGGGGCGGGCGCGGTGAGCGCCGCGGGGAGGGCAGGATCTCCATGGGGTGGGAGTGGACTCGCGTCGGGTGCGGGGGGGGGCGCGGGGCGAGGCGGGCAGGGCGCCGCGGATCAGCGCTCGGGGTCGGCGGCGCCGAGGGCCTCCACGCGGACCTCGTCCCCGGGGCTGAGCTGGAACTTCAGGCCGAGGCCCTCGACCTCGCTGGTCCCCGACGCCCGCAGGAGGGTGCCGGCGCTGGAGGAGATCACCTCCACGTCGCCGCGCAGGGCGATCCGGCCCGCCGCCGAGTCCACGGCGCGGGTCGAGGGGTCCACCTCGAACGGGGTGGAGAAGTCGCTGAGGAGCGCCAGCTCCACGGTCTCGCTGGGCTCGAGGCGGATCACCTGGTCGCGGTAGTCCACGCGGCCCACCTGGTTGGAGCCGTTGCGCACCCGGATGAGGCGGTCGTGGACCGAGTCGACGGAG
>JASFWR010000357.1:0-3891 GCA_050049155.1 Planctomycetota bacterium
ACCCGGGCTCGCCGACCACACCTCGACCGAGCTGCTGCTCACCGCCGTGTTCGCGCTCGTGGCCATGAACGCGGTCAACCTCTTCGACCACGCGGACGGCATGGCGGGGACCGCGTGCTGCGTGGCCCTGATCCCGGCGGCGCCGCCCCTCGGGGCTGCGGTTGGGGCGTACCTGCCCTTCAACGTTCTCTTCCGGCAGCGCAAGACCTTCCGCGAGTCCATGCCCTCGACCATGCTCGGGGACGCGGGGACGCACCTGCTGGGGGTCATGATCGCGGTCACGCCCGGGGCCATCTGGCTGCTCCTCATCCCCGTCCTCGACGCCGGGCGAGTGGTGGTGAGCCGGATCCTCCGGGGCGAGCCGTTCTGGAGGGGGGACCGGACCCACCTGGGGAACCGGCTCGCCTCCGTCGGCTACGGCCCGCTCAGCGTCTCGCTGGTGGTGGCGGTGCTGATGGCGCCGCCGCTCATCGCCCAGATCGTGACGGGCGAGGAGGGGATCAGCACCGGCGCGATGGTCATCAGCGTGTTCCTCTACATCATCGCGGTGGACGCCACGAAGGGCCACGTGGCGCCGGCCCTCGAGACCCGCGAGGAGGACCTCGATCCGCTGCGTCCGGCGGTCCCGTCCCCCGAGGACGAGGGGCCGAGGACGCCGCGCCTGCAGGCCCTCCCGGCGTGGGGGCCGGACGAGGAGGGGGACGACGAGGGCGAGCACCAGCTCCCCGCCGCGGAGCTCAAGCCCCGCCAGCCGCTCCTCGTGGCGCGGGTCCGCGAGCGGGAGGTCCCCCGTCCGGTCCGCCACTCGGACCCGGCGGCTGCGGCGACCGACGCCCCTCCGGCGGCGAGCGCGGAGGGAAGTGACGCTGACGGGGCCGCTGAAGGGCCCACCGAGGGCTCCTCCAGCGCGGCACCTGCAGCCGCCCGCAAGCCCGAGGTCCTGCGCCCGGTCCGCGGCGACTCGGGGGCGGCGCCGTTCGCCGAGGAGGCTTCCCAGGACCCAGCCTTCGAAGCCCAGCCCGAGTCCGCTCCGGAGGGGGTGGAGGCCGAGCGGCCTGAAGACGCTGCCCGCCCGAAGCGCCAGGGGCCCCACTCCCACCCGCTGACGGGGCCGACCCCCGGCGGGGGCCCGTCCCTGAAGGGCCCGTCCGAGGGGGCGCCGGCCCGCCGCCTCGCCGACGTCGACGGATAGGTCGGCGGCGCGAGGTTGCCGTTCGGACGGCGCGTCCCGATACTCTCCGTCCCGAGCCGCGCCTCGGGACTCCCTTGAGCTATCCCCTCACCGCGGTCATCAGCGACCTCCACGGGAACCGTCAGGCCCTGGAGGCGTGCCTCGCAGACGCCGAGTCGCGTGGCGTGCAGCGCTACGTCTGCCTCGGGGACGTGGTGGGCTACGGCGCGGAGCCCCGGGCCTGCCTCGACGAGGTGATGACCCGCTGCGTCCCGGCGCCCACGGCGGGCGAGGGGGCCCTCCTCCCGGGGCTCTGCCTCAAGGGGAACCACGAGGAGGCGCTCATGTTCAGCGCCGACGACTTCAACCCGAAGGCACGCGCCGCCATCGAGTGGACGAAGGAGGAGATCGGCCGGGACCCCGCGCGCGCCGACGACTACTGGGACTTCCTCGGTGAGCTCGAGGCGAGCGCCACGGACGATGTGGCCATGTTCGCCCACGGGTCCCCCCGGGACCCGGTGCGCGAGTACGTGGTGCCGCGGGACATCCGCGACCGGGACAAGATGGCGGCGCTCTTCGGAGCCATGAGCCGGCCCATCTGCTTCATCGGCCACAGCCACGTCCCCGTGGTCCTCTTCGAGGACGGCGCCTACTTCGTGCCCAGGGGAGAAGAGCCGGTCAGCGGCCCCTACGACCTGGGCGACCTCGAGGGCAACCGCGCCATCGTCAACGTGGGCTCCGTGGGGCAGCCCCGCGACGGGGACCCTCGCCTCTCCTACGTGCTCTTCGACGGTCGGAACGTGACCTTCGTCCGCGCCGAGTACGACCACGCCTCAGCGTCCGCCGCGATCCGCGCCGTGGACGAGCTCCCCGAGTTCCTGGCCGATCGCCTCACCAACGGGCGCTGATCGGCGCCGCCGTCCCCTCGCCCGGCGCCGCGCGCGCCCGGCCCTCCCTCATCCCTCGCCGTCATGGGTCCGGAGAAGCGTCTCCCGCTCGCGCTCTTCCTCTGCTTCGTCATCCTCTTCGGGTGGAGCGCGTTGAACGCCCCGGAGGCGCCGCCCTCCGATGGGGAGGCGGGCGCCCCCGCCGCCGTCGAGGGCACGCCGGAAGGCCAGGGTGAGGTGGCCCCGACGGCCCCGACGGCCGCGGCGGTGCCGGAGGAGGACGGACAGCCCGGGGCGGCTGCGGAGGCGAGCGCCGACGCCGTGGCCGTGCCGGAGGGCGGGGCCGTGGTCGATGCGGTGGACGCGGCCGCCTCCGACGTCGAGCCGTGGTCCGACTGGGTCGAGCTGGGCGCCGCCGGCGAGCGGGGCCACGCCTTCGTGCGCTTCGACAGCCTGGGGGGCAGCGTGTCCGAGCTGCGCCTCGGGGAGTTCTTCGTGCGCCAGGGCCTCAGCCCCGAGGAGCGCGAGGAGATGTCCAACCGCACGCCGATCGTGGTGCCCGCGATCACCCCGGAGCAGCCCTTCCACACCTTCATGCTGCGGCCCGGCGTTTCCGCCAGCGAGCTGCTGGACTCCGACCTGACCACGGTGCACTGGGAGCACCGCGCCGTGGAGGGCGGGGTCGAGTTCACCCACCGCGACGCCGGCGGGCTGACCCTCGTGAAGACCATCCAGCAGGTACCCGGTGAGTACCAGCTGCGGGTGGAGCTGACGATCACGTCCACCTCCGACGAGGTCGCCTCGAGGCGCGCCACCCTGGGCTTCATCGCCTCCGCCGGCATGCGCGCCGAGGGGCGGGACAGCTTCTACCAGGAGCCCAAGGCCGTCGGGGCCGTCCGCGGGCAGGAGCCGGAGGAGCACCTGCTGGACGACCGCGGGGACCCGCGCAGGGGCTCGCTCGCCTCCAGCGAGCGCAGTGGCCTCGAGTTCCTCGGGACCCACAACAAGTACTTCACGCTGCTCTCCCGCCCGTCGAACGAGCTCACCGTGGCGATCCTCGACGAGGCCAACTGGCAGTCCCTCTACGACATGCAGTGGGTCGTGGACGGCGGCGACCAGCGCAGGGGCTTCCGGGACCTCCTCGTCGAGGGCGTGCTCGAGTTCACCACCGCCGGCCGCGGCCAGTCGTCCACCCTCGAGTTCGTCAGCTACTACGGGCCGAAGTCGAGGGCGGCCTTCGGCCCGGGGGACGAGGTCTACGGCGCGATCCTCCAGCAGGACCTGGGCTTCTTCGACGGGATCGCCAGCCTCATCCTCGACTTCCTCGGGTTCCTGCACGGCCTCGTGGGGAACTGGGGGGTCGCGATCATCCTGCTCACCCTGTGCGTGCGGAGCCTCCTGTTCCCGCTCAACCGCCGCATGCAGACGTCCATGGCCCGGCACGCCACCAAGATGAAGCGCGTGCAGCCGAAGATCGACGCCATCAAGAAGAAGTACGAGGACAACCCGAAGCGGCTCCGCCAGGAGCAGGCGCGGATCTTCCAGGAGGAGGGCGCCATGCCGCCCCTCGGCGGCTGCCTCCCGGTCTTCCTGCAGATCCCGATCTTCTTCGGCCTGTTCAGCGCCCTGCGGGTGTCCTTCGACCTGCGGCAGGAGCCGTTCCTCGGCTGGATCAAGGACCTCTCCCAGCCGGACCAGCTGTTCCGTATGGACCTGCCGATCCCGATCATCGGCCCCATCGAGTACTTCAACCTCCTGCCGATCCTGATGGTGGTCCTCTGGATCGCCCAGCAGAAGGTGGTGCCGAAGCCGGCGACGGACAACGAGCAGGCG
>JASFWR010000358.1:0-3872 GCA_050049155.1 Planctomycetota bacterium
GCCCAGCGCAGCGCGGTCCAACGCTCCGAAGGCCGCCTCGTACGCCTCGAGCAGCGCCGGGTCGTCCGCGATCACGCGGGCGACCTTGCCGCGGGTCGTGCCCATCTCCCTGGGGTCCTCGATGGGGTCCAGGGCCTGCATCCACAGGGAGTCGGCGCGCCCGTCCCAGGTGAGCCAGCGGTGGTGGGCCACGTTCCACAGGGTCGGCGTGTGCCGGTCGCCGAGCGCCTGCCCCATGGCGAGCTGCCGCCCGTCCGTGAACCCGTTGGCCGGGTCGTGGCAGGTGGCGCAGGACACCGCGCCGTCCGCCGAGAGTCGGGGGTCGAAGAAGAGCGCCTGGCCGAGCCTCGCGGCGGCCGGGTCGTCGGCGAACCGGTTCGTGGGGTCCTCCGGGAGCGGCGGCAGCGGCGACATGGCGAGGATCCGCCGGACCTGGTCGTCCGTGAAGGGCACCGCGGTCTCCACCGGGCCGCGGTCCCGCTCCGCGCAGGCCGCCGCGATCACGAGGCCGAACGCCGCCAGCGCCGCCCCGGTCCTGCCGCGCGCCCCCCTCAATACTGGAGCCTCACGCTCACCTGGGCCCGCTCGAAGCGCGGGCCCTTGCGGACGTCCACGTGGAACTCCCAGTGGCCGTACATGTGGAGCAGCAGCCCGTCCGCGCGCAGGGAACCGTCCGGCTGCTCCACGAGACCCACGTCTCGGAGCATGCCGTGCTTGTGGGCGGGCATGCGCGCATCGATGGAGACCTCGTCGTAGTCCGTGAACCGTTCGCCGGTCTCCGGGTCCGTCAGGGTCAGCGAGACCCCGAAGGGCTCGTTCATGGGGATCGAGGCGACCAGGGGCGTCACCCGCGCCACGTAGCGGCCGCCGCTCGACGTGGCCTCGAGCGTCTCGCCGCGGACCTCCGCCGCCGCGGCCCCGCCCTCGCCCGCGGTCCCGGCAGCGCCGCCGCTCCGCTCCGCCGCCGGCTCGTCGCCGCCGCAGCCGAGGACGGCCAGGGCCACCGTGGCCAGGATCGCGCGGCTCATCGTCCACCTCCCTCGGGCTGGTTCGGGATCCAGGTGCGCGCCGACTTCAGGGGCTCGACGTAGAGCCGGCCGCCGAACCCCGCGAGCAGGGTCCCGTGGTCGGGGTCGAAGATCTGCCCGCGGTGGTTGCCGTGGTCGAGGACCACGAGGCGCCCGTCGTCCATGGCGACCAGCCCGCGGGGGTCGTGGAACTCCCCGGGGCCGAGGCCCCTGCCGCCGAAGCCGCCCACGTGCTTCACCGCTCCGCCGGGCTGCCGCTCGAACTGCTCCACGCGGTCCGTGGCGCGGTCGGTGACCCAGATGCGCGCCTCCCTGGAGGCGACGCCGTCGGGCTCAACGAGCACGCCCTCCCCGAAGGTTCGGAGCACGTCGCCGGCGGGCCCGAACTCCAGCACCCGCCCGCCGCGCGCCCCGGCGTCGCCGCCGCCCCCGGAGTCGACCACGAGGATCGAGCGCGCGGCGCCGATGGCGCCGATGGCGGCGGGGCAGATGCCGGCGATCCCGCGGATCGGCCCGGTCTCCTCGTCCGCCTCGAGGGTCCCGAGGGACTCCAGCTGCCCGTCGAGGACGAGCACGGTGTCCGTGGCCCGGTCCGCCACGAAGATCATCTCGTTCGGCGTGCCGTGGGCGATGACGGTCGTGGCCCCCGGGAGGAACGACGCGGCCCCGGCCGTCGCGGCGAGGTCGATGCCGTCCAGGTGGCGGGCCAGCTCCGGGTCGGCGTTGAGGGGTCGCTGGGGCTCGACGCGCAGGGTCGAGCGGGTCAGCCGCGCGTTCCCCTCGTCCACCACGAGCATGGACCGGCCGCTGTCCCCGAGCCAGGTGGCCACGGGCGTGCGGTACATGCCGAACCGGGTCCCGAAGCTCGCGACGTCGGAGATCCTCGCCGGCTCGGTGCCGCGGAGGTCGTGGATCCGGACCTGGTGGCTCTCGGGGGAGACGGTGGCGAGGTAGATCCCGCTCCCGGAGACGTTCGGCCCGAAGTGGGGCGTGGGCGGGCCGATGGCCGCGCGGGTCGGGTCCTCGACGGGTTCGGCCCCGGGGGCGCGCCCGAAGAGCTGGACCCGGTCGTCCATGGGCTCGGCGATCGCCAGCAGGCGGGCGTCCCCGGAGACCGCGAGGGCGGAGGGGTAGTGGAGCGCGCCCTCTCCCTCCCCGGGCCGGATCGCGTGCACGCCGAAGCGGTAGACGAGCTCACCCGGGTCCGTGCCCGCGCGGAACGCCTGGACCCGGTGGTTCTCGCGGTCCGCCACGAAGACGTTCCCTTCCGCGAAGGCCACCCCGGACGGGCCGGACAGCAGGGAAGGGTGGGGGCCGAGCTGGGAGAAGGCCGTCAGGTGTCGGCCCTCGAGGTCGAACACGTGGATCCGGTGCTCGGCGCTGTCGCACACCGCGATCCGGAGGGCGCCGTCCGCGGCGCCACCGATGAAGCACGCGCCGGAGGGGCGGACCAGCCGGTCGGCGCCCACCGACGTCGCGGGCGCGCCGCCTGGCCGCTGGAGCCGCACGAGGCCCGCGCCGGGGTCGGCGACGACCACCACGTGGCCCTCCGCGGCCGACGCCACGTCGACGCTCGCGGGGAGGGCGACGTCGTCCGGCCCCATGAGCGCCTCGGGCGCGCCGCCGTCCGCGGGGAAGCGCCAGACGGTGCGCTGGAGCTCGTCCGCCACCAGCACCGCGCCGTCGTCCGCCACGGCGACGCCCACCGGGCGCTCGAGGGTCCCGACCCCAAGGGTGCCGAGCTCCGTCGTGGAGGCTCCCGAGTCCACGGCGACCGCCCACGCGGTCACGGACGGCGGGCGCTCGGCGTCGCCCCGGGTGGCCACGAAGAGCGCCTCGGCCTCCGCCCCGCGGGGTCCGAAGGCGACGGCCGAGGGTCTCGGGAGGCCGCCGAGGGTCCCCACGTAGGCCCCGAGGTGGGTCGGCCCGGGATCAGCGACATCCTGGAGGAGGGCCGTGGGCGCGAGGAGGAGGGCGAGCGACGCGAGCATGGACGGAGTGTAAGCCCGCCGGGGGCGGCGCCCGAGGTTTGCCGGGGGCCATTCTTCGCGGCCACACTTCGTCCATGGGGATCCACGCTCCAGGCGCTACGATCCGTCGCGGGGAGACCGTTGCGCGCACCGCACGCACCGCCGCGGCCCCCCGCCACCGCCGATGTCCACCGAGAAGCTGCCCCTGGGGGCCGCGGCGTCCCGACCCACGCGCCGCGTCCCGCCCGTGCCCGAGATCGAGCCCGAGCCGGCGACGGCGCGGCCGCGCTCGGCGCGCCGGAGCGCCCTCGCGCGAGCGCTCGAGGACCTGCGCGGCGCCGGCGGCATGGGGGAGGCGCCGATCCCCGCTCCGGCCAGCGACAGCGCCTCACGCCCGGAGCCCTCCCTCGAGGTCCTCCTCGAGGACGTCGCACCGGTCGGATCGCCCGCGGCCAGCGAGGAGAGCGCGGAGCGCGCAGAGGTCGGGACGCCGGAGCGAACCCCGGAGGTCCGCGTCGCGGCAGGCAGCGAGCTCGAGCTCGCCCACCCGATGGCGGAGCTCCACGCCACGGAGAGCCCCGCGGCCGAGCCCCCCCCGGCCGAGGACACCGCGACCGAGTACACCGCGACCGAGGTCCGCGCGCTCGATGCTCCGGCGTTCGAGCCTCAGGAGCTCGACGCTCCGGGTGCAGCGCCGCGGGTCCAGGAGGAGCGGGCCGCAGGGTCGCCCGACTCGTTCGCGCCAAGGCGGCCGCTGCCCGACTCGACCGAGCAGCGGGCTTCCGACTCGGGGTCGTGCGAGCCCCAGCTCCAGAAGACTGAGCTCCAGGAGACTGAGCTCCAGGAGACTCAGCCCCAGCCGACTCAGCCCGAG
>JASFWR010000073.1:0-12533 GCA_050049155.1 Planctomycetota bacterium
GCCTGCGGGGGGGACTGGCCCCGAAGGTCGGAAAAAGTGCGTCCGCCGTTGGGCCGTGGCCTCAGCGCGTCAGGCGCGGATTGAGGAAACGTACGGGCGTGCCGGTGGTCATGAGGCCGAGCCGGCCCGCGAAGGAGGACGGGGACCCCTCGATCTTCCCGACCTCCTTGCCGTCGATGAGGAAGCGCGCCGCATTCAGCCCGACGTCGATGCCCATGGTGAAGGTCTCGCCGGCCTTCATCCTCGACTTCGCCTTGAACTGCGGGGCGAAGGTCGGGCGCCCCGTCTGGTCGTCGTAGTCGAGGATCCCTGCCCGGCCGCTCTTCCCGAGGCGGACGTAGCTCTTGGAGCCCGCCACGGTCCCGGCGAAGGTGATCCCGAGGACCGGGAAGTCCCCCAGGTCCTCCACGAGGACGTCGACCTCGAAGAGGAACGTCTTGGGGGGAGCCTCGGCGAAGGTCGCCTCGGCGTAGTCGCCGGAGCAGCGCAGGCCGGTGGTCCCGTCCTCTTCCGCGATGGCGGCCCATTCGCCGGACCGCTCCCAGCCCTCGAGGTCCTCCGGGACCGGGAGCCGGCGGACGCGGCGGATGTCCACGCCCGCGGACTCGCGCAGCTCCGCCGCCCGGGCGAGGAGGGCGCCCTCGCCGCCGACCACGTCGCTCGCGAGGGTCAGGCTCTGGAGGGCGACCCGCGGGTAGCCCGCCTCGACCCAGCCGTCCGCCTCGGCCACGGCGTCCTCCACGAAGGCGTCGTAGCCGTCCTGCATGATCTCACCCAGGGAGCGGTTGACCTTCTTGATGCCCGCCAGCCCCGCGGCCACCGCCTCGGCGCCGGTGCCGTCGTAGTGCTTGAGCGGCGCCTCACGGTCCGCCTGGGCGCGCCCGACCGCCACGAGCCGGCGGAAGGCGAAGAGCGCGGCGTCCTGCCCCTTCAGCTCGGTCAGGGTCTCCCCGAGCAGCCGCAGGGCGAGGGGGTCGTCGGGGCGCTTGCGCAGGGCCCAGCGCAGGGAGTCCACCGCGTACTCGAGCTTGTCGAACTCCAGCTGCTTGCGGGCCCGCTCGATCAGGACGTCCGCCTGCTCGGGCCCGCCGAACTCGATGCGCGAGAGCTCGAGGATCCAGGCCTGCCAGCGCCGCTCGAGGTCCTCGTAGGACTCCACGCCGGGCAGCTCGGCCTCCTCGACGAAGTACTTCTTGAAGCGCTTGCCGACGTTCCGCTCCTCACCCGAGTCCGTGTAGGAGCGCATGAAGTCCTTGTAGATCGGCTCGTACACGCGCTCGCACGAGTCGTTCTCGTAGTTCATGCAGAAGTACACCATCGCCCAGCCGAACGAGTAGTGGGACCCGGGGTACGAGCCGGGCTGGAAGTACGTCACCACGTCCCACAGGTCCACGGCGTCGAGGGCGGGGTCGAGCTCGTCCACGCCGACCGGGTCCTCGGGGTTCTTCCCGCCGATCTGGTAGACGACGTTGCGGAGCCGCGACTCGGGGATCCGGTTCGTCTCGACGAAGCCCCCGGGGAGGATGGCCGCGCCCTCGAAGTAGCTCGCCGTGCCCTCGTTCAGCCACGTCGGGATGAGGGCCTTCCAGACCATCCGCGTGAACTGGTGCGACGCCTCGTGGTAGAGGGTCGACCAGAGCTCCTCGATGGGCTGCTGCATGAACCCGTCCGCCGTACGCGGGTCGTAGGTGCTCACGCTGTTCTCGGACGGGCTGTAGAAGCCGCCGACGGTGGGGCCCGTGCCAGGGTTGTAGGCGTCGAACTCGTCGCGGGTCTTCCAGACCCGCACCTCGCAGCGGCGCATGCTGCCGCCGCCCTTCTTGTAGTCGAAGATCTTCCGGTAGAACCGGTTCATCTGCTCCATGGCGCTGAGGATGGCCTCGGCCATCTCGACGCCCATGTTCGTCTTGATGGTGTAGTTCTTCCCCTTGAGCTCGAACGCCTCGTCCCACTCCACGTGCTTGGCGTCGATGCGCGCGATCTCGCGGGCGCTGCGCCGCTGGCGCGTGCTGACCTTGACCGGCACGCCGGACTCGAGCATGGCCTCGAGCGCCTTCTTGTTCTTGAAGAGCTTCTCGAGCCGGGAGGCGGCGTCTTCCCCGTAGGGCGTGCCCTCCAGGCCTCCGAGGAGGTCCGCGCAGTTGGCGTAGAGCTTGGCGCTCTGGCAGAGCTTGGCGAGCTGGAAGATGCTCTTGGCGTACGCGCCCGAGGCGGTGCCCAGGGAGGGCAGCTCGACGCCGACCTCCTCTCGCAGCGCCTTGAGCCGCTTGTCCACCGCCTTGGCCTCGCGGCCGTCCCCGGCCATGAGGCGCGCGAGCTCGGCGTACCAGAGCGCGGCGTCGTCGTCGTCCTCGCTGAAGGCCGCCTCCGCCGCGTCCATGAGCAGCTTGGGGTCGTCCGGTGACTGCTGCAGCGCGCGGCGGGCGTCCTCGAGGTCGTCGGGCGCGGGCAGCGGGAGGAGGGCGAGGCCGAGGGTGCAGGTGAGGAGCCCGGCGACGGCTCGGAGCAGGTGCGGGCGCCGGAGGATTCCGGTGGGGGGCTTCATCTTGGGGCGGGGCAGGGGCGCCGCGGGGCCGCGGCAGTGACGCGCACATCGGGAAGTGGTGCGCCGGCGCGGGCGGGGCCCGGCTTGACCCCGAGGATAGTGGAGTGCGCCGCTGGGTCTTCGTGTCCGCGGCGCTTGTCCATAAACTTAACGGCGGTCCCCTCCCTCCACGCCCACGCCCATGTCCCAGTCCATCGAGACGGTCCTCACCGAGGACCGGAGCTTCCCGCCGCCCGACGCCTTCCGCGACGGGGCCCGCATCTCCGACCGCGCGACCTACGACGCGATGTGGCGCCGCTCGGTGGAGGACCCGGAGGGGTTCTTCGGCGAGGTGGCGCGGGAGCTGCCCTGGCTGGAGCCCTTCGACTCCGTGCTCGACTGGTCGGGCGCGCCGGTGGCGCGCTGGTTCGGGGGCGGCAAGCTCAACGTCTCCCACGTGTGCCTCGACCACCACGTGGAGGCGGGCCGCGGGGACGACGTCGCGCTCATCTGGGAGGGGGAGCCCGGGGACGAGCGGCGCTTCACCTACGCCGAGCTCCTGCGCGAGGTCTGCCGCTTCGCCAACGTGCTGAAGGCCCGGGGGATCGGCAAGGGCGACCGGGTGGCCATCTACATGCCGATGATCCCCGAGGCGGCCATGGCCATGCTCGCCTGCGCGCGCATCGGCGCCATCCACTCCGTGGTCTTCGGGGGCTTCAGCGCGCAGTCCCTCGAGGACCGGATCGAGGACGGCGGCTGCTGCGCGGTGATCACCGCGGACGGGGGCTGGCGACGGGGCTCCATCCTCGCCCTGAAGGACGCCGTGGACGAGGCCGTGGCGGGCCAGGCGCAGGTCCACACCGTGCTCTGCGTCCGCCGGACGGAGCAGGAGGTGCGGTGGGACGCGGAGCGGGACGTCTGGCTCCACGAGGCCCTCGAGGGCGTCGAGGACGCCTGCGCGCCGGAGCCCATGGACGCCGAGGACGTCCTGTTCCTGCTCTACACCTCCGGGTCCACCGGCAAGCCCAAGGGCATCGTGCACACCACCGGCGGCTACATCGTCGGCGCGTACCTCTCGACCCGCTACGTCTTCGACCTCCGCCCCGGGGACACCTACTGGTGCACCGCGGACGTGGGCTGGATCACGGGGCACAGCTACATCGTCTACGGGCCCCTCGCGAACGGCGCACGGATGGTGATGTACGAGGGCGCCCCCAACGCGCCCCACGAGGGCCGCTTCTGGGAGCTGTGCGAGAAGCACTCGGTGAGCATCTTCTACACGGCGCCCACCGCCATCCGCGCCTTCATGAAGTGGGGCGACGAGCACGTGGAGAAGCACGACCTCTCGTCGCTGCGGCTCCTCGGCACGGTGGGGGAGCCGATCAACCCCGCCGCGTGGATCTGGTACCGGGAGAAGGTCGGCGGCGGGCGCTGCCCCATCGTCGACACCTGGTGGCAGACCGAGACCGGCTCGATCATGCTCACGCCGCTCCCGGGCATGAGCGCCACGAAGCCGGGCTCCGCCATGACCCCCTTCTTCGGCGTCGACGCCGCGATCCTCGACGAGGAGGGCAACGAGGTGCCCCACGGCGAGGGGGGGCTCCTGGCCATCCGCCGCCCCTGGCCCAGCATGCTGCGGGGCATCTGGGGCGACGAGGAGCGCTACCGGGAGACCTACTGGGCGCGCTGGGGCGGCCGCTACTACATGGCCGGCGACGGCGCGCGGCGGGACGCCGACGGCGACTTCTGGATCATGGGGCGCGTGGACGACGTGCTGAACGTCTCCGGGCACCGCCTCTCGACCATGGAGGTGGAGAGCGCGCTGGTCAGCCACGAGGGCGTCGTCGAGGCCGCCGTGGTCGCGAGGCCCGACGACCTCACCGGTGAGGCCATCGTCGCGTTCGTCATCCCCGCCGGTGAGGTGGGGGACGACGGCGGGGTGGCTCTCGGCGCGCAGCTCAAGGAGCACGTGGCCAGCGAGATCGGCAAGCTCGCCCGGCCGGCGGAGATCCGCGTCACCCCGCGGCTCCCCAAGACCCGCAGCGGGAAGATCATGCGGCGCCTGCTCCGCGCGATCGCTGCGGGCGACGAGATCCGACAGGACACCACCACGCTCGAGGACCCCACGATCCTCGACGAGCTTCGTTCCGGAGTGAAAGCATGACCCGGCCCATGATCGCGCTCCTCGCGCTCCTCCCCGCCTCCGTCGCGCTGGCCCAGCGCGACCTCCCCTCCGAGCGCAGCGAGCTGCTGCCCGAGGTGGAGCAGATCATCGCGAGCCACGACTGCCTCGCCTGCCACGACCCCGAGTCGACCCTCCGCGATCGCCTCGACCCCGTTGCCGCGCCGGACCTGGCCGGCGTCGCGGGGCGCGTGGACGCGACCTGGCTCGAGGACTTCCTCGCCGACCCGCGCTCCGTGCGGCCGGGCTCGACCCACCCGCACGAGCTGGCGGCCCTCCCGCGGAACGCGCGCCGGCCGGTGGCGGAGGCGCTCGCGGCGTTCCTCGCCAGCGACGAGGCCACCCGGAGCCAGGTGGGGGAGCCGGTCGAGGAGACCAGCGACTTCGGCACCATCGAGCGCGGGCGGCAGCTCTTCCACAGCGTCGGGTGCGTGGCGTGCCACGGCCCGCTGGAGGACGCCTACGACCTGGAGATCACCCTGGTGGAGCTGGAGGCCGAGCTGCTCGCGGCGGAGGAGGCCGGGGACACCGCCGAGGACGACGAGGAGTACGAGGAGGAGCCGCTGCTGGTGCGCCCCGGGGTCCTCACCCCGGACCCCCACGAGCTCCCCGGCGACCTGGCGCGGAAGTACCGCATCGGCTCGCTGGCGCGCTTCCTCGAGGACCCGGTGCAGGTCCGCCCCTCCGGCCACTGCCCCTCCATGGGGCTCGCGGCCGACGAGGCGCGGGCCATGGCCGCCTACCTGCTCCGCGCCCAGTCCCAGCGGCGCGACGGGAGCCAGGAGCGTCGCCCGGGCCTGATCGTCAACGTCTACGAGGCGAACGACCTCCAGCGGGGCGGGCTCTCGCGGCTCGACGGCCTGGAGCCCGTCGCGACGCACGTGGTGCGGGAGATCGGCGTCGAGAAGCGCTCCAGGGACAACCAGTTCGGCCTGCGCTTCACCGGGTTCCTGGAGGTGCCGACGGACGGGCGCTACCGCTTCCACCTGGCCTCCGACGACGGCTCCAAGCTCTGGGTCGGCGGCGCCCTCGTGGTGGACAACGGCGGGGTCCACGGCACGAAGACCGTCACCGGCGAGGCGGACCTGGTCGCCGGGTCCGTGCCCATCGAGGTCGCCTTCTTCGAGGCGTCCGGCGGCGAGGTGCTCTCGCTCGAGTGGGAGGGGCCCGGCGTCGAGCGGGGTCCCCTGCCCCCGGCGCGCCTGTCCCACTGGCCCCTGATCTTCCGGGTGCTCGGCGCCGACGGGAAGCCCGTCGAGCCGCGCGCGGCGGCCGAGGCCAGGACCGAGGTCGTCGAGCGGGGCGAGCAGGCCTTCGCCCGCCTGGGCTGCGCCACCTGCCACGGCGGCGTCCTCCAGGGGCCGGCCGAGGAGAACGGGCGGCCGGAGCCGCCCTCCCTCGCGGACCTCGAGGGGAAGAACGCCGGCCAGCTGAGCTTCGTCTGCCTGGGCCCGAACGGGCGGTACGGCTTCGACCCGGACACCGCCGGCGCGCTGGCCGCGGCCTTCGTGCGCCCGTCCGAGATCGCGTCCAGCGGCGCGTCGCCCGAGGGGCTCGTCGAGCGACGGCTCGCGGGGCGCCGGTGCTACTCCTGCCACCGCCGCGACGACATCGGCGGGGTGCACCCCGAGCTGCAGCCCTTCTACCTCGGCGACGAGGACGCCGAGCTCGGGGACCAGGGCCGCTTCCCGCCCACCCTGACGGCGGTGGGCCGCAAGTTCCGGCCCGAGGTGCTCCGCGCCGCCCTCAAGGGCGAGGAGCGGGTCCGGCCGTACCTCTCCACGCGCATGCCCCGCATGGGCGAGCGCGGGGTGGACGGCCTCGCCGAGCTGCTGGAGGCCGTGGACGCCGCGCCCGAGAAGGCCGCGGCCGCGCCGGCCTGCGACATGAACCTCACCGCCGACGGGCGGCGCCTCGCCGGCGTCCGCGGCCTCGGGTGCGTCCAGTGCCACCGGTTCCTCGGGACCGAGAGCCTGGGCGTGCAGGCGATCGACATGGGGCAGATGCACCGGCGCCTGCGCTACGAGTGGTTCCGCGACCTGCTCACGAACCCCGCCAACGTCGACCTCGACGCGCGCATGGCGAACCTCTGGGTGGACGGGGCGAGCCCGGTCCAGGGGATCGCGGGCGGCGACATCGAGGCCCAGATCCAGTCGATCTGGTGCTGGCTCGGCGGCCGCGAGAACATGGCGCCGCCGCCGGGGCTCGAGACCGGCCCGTGGGCCTTCGAGGTGGACGCCACCGAGGAGCCGCGGACGGTGGCGGTCTTCATGGAGGGGGTGTCGCCGCGGGTGCTCTGCGTCGGCTCCCCGCGGGGCCTCCACTTCGCCTTCGACGAGCAGAACGCGCGCCTCGTGAAGGCCTGGCGCGGCCGCTTCCTCAACGCGGAGAAGACCTGGAAGGGCCGCGCGGGCGGGCTGGAGCAGCCGGCCTCGTCCGACGTGGTCGACATGCCGCCCGGCCTCCCGGTGCTGGCCCTCCGCTCCATGACGGAGCCCTGGCCGGACGCCGTGGGGCGCGAGGCGGAGGCCCGGATCGTCGGGCGCACCACCCACCCCGACGGCTCCATGACCTTCCGCTACGCGGTGGGCGAGCTCGAGGTGACGGAGCGGATCCGCCCGGTGGAGCTGACCGTGGAGGAGGGCGCCTCCACCGAGCCCGGCGCCCGCCTCGGCGTCGAGCGGAGCTTCACCGTGCGCGCCCCCCTCGGCACGCCGGTCATGGCGCGCGTCATGGCGGCCCGCCGCTTCGAGAGCCTCGGCGGCGGCCGCTGGAGCCTCAACGGCGCCGCGTGGCCCGTGATCGAGCTGGACGACGGCAGCGCCCGCGTGGCGCGGGTCGTCGAGGCGTCCGCCGGGGCGTCGTCCCCGGCCGAGCTCCGTGTCCCCGTTCCCATGCTGCCGGAGGAGTCCGGCGGCCAGACCCTCGTCGGTACGTTCTCCTGGAGGTTCGCGTGGTGATCCGACCCCTCTCCCGAGCTGTCCTCTTTTGCGGCGTTGCCGGCCTCGCCGGCGCCGCGTCGCTCCCCGCGCCCCAGGACGCCCCGTCCCGCGCCGAGCGCGAGGCGCGCGCCTACCGCGTGACGTCCTGCGAGCTCCCCGAGGGGGTCTCCCTCGAGGTCGGCGGCCTCGAGGTGGTCCCCGGCCCGAGCGGGCCTCGGATCCTCGCCGTGACCCGCCGCGGCGAGATGTGGGGCATCGACGGCTTCGCAGGCGACGAGGTCGCCGAGCAGCCGACGTTCACCCGGGTCGCCGACGGCCTGCACGAACCCCTCGGCCTCCTGCGGGACGACGACGCCCTGCTCATCGCCTGCCGGGGGAAGCTCGTGCGCCTCCAGGACCTGGACGGCGACCTCGTGTACGAGACCCACGACGCCGTCACGGACTGGTGGCGGATCAGCGGGAACTACCACGAGTACAACTTCGGTCCCGCGCCGGCCATCGACGGCAGCTACTGGATCACCACCAACAAGCCCTTCGGCGGCGAGCCGTTCGGGCGCGTCACCTGGCGGGGGTACGCCCTGCGGATCACGCCGGACGGTGAGGTCACCCCCATGTGCGCGGGGCTGCGCTCGCCCGCCGGCGTCAACACGTCGCCCACCGGCGAGGTCTTCTACACGGACAACCAGGGGGAGTGGTGCGGCGCCAGCAAGCTGAGCCTGCTCCGGCCCGGGAGCTACCACGGCCACCCCCACGGCATCGGGAGCACCGAGCTCCCCGAGTGGCCGTGGCCGAAGCCGGCGGCGCTCCCGGAGGGCCAGCTCTTCTCCGACATCGCCGCCTCGGGTGACTTCCCGGCGTTCCAGATGCCCAGCGTCTGGTTCCCCCACGGGGAGATGGGGCGCAGCCCGGCCGGCTTCGTCTGGGACGAGACCGGCGGCGAGTTCGGACCCTTCGGCGGGCAGATCTTCGTCGCGGACCAGTACGACGCGGCCGTGTTCCGCGTCGACCTGGAGCGGGTCGGGAACCAGTGGCAGGGGGCGTGCTTCCGCTTCCGCGAGGGCCTGGCCTGCGGCGTCATCCGCGTCCGGTTCACCGAGGGCGGCGCGCTCCTCCTCGGCGAGACGGACCGCGGCTGGGGCTCCCGCGGCTCCCTCACCGAGGGCATCCAGCGCCTCGACTGGACGGGCGAGACCCCCTTCGAGATCCACACCATGCGCCTGCTCCGGGACCGCCCGGGCTTCCGCCTGCGCTTCACCGCGCCCGCGGACGCCGATTCCCTGGCGAACGTGTCCGGGTACTCGATGGAGAGCTACACCTACCAGTCGACCCAGCGCTACGGGAGCGCGGAGCTCGCCCGGGAGACGCCGACGCTGGTGGAGGCGACGCCCCACGAGGACGGCCTCGGCGTGGACCTCGTGTACGAGGGGCTTCGTGAGGGCTTCGTGCACGAGCTGGACGCCTCCGGAGTCCGGAGCGCGGACGGTTCCCTCGACCTTCTCCACCCCAAGGGCTACTACACCCTCGTCCGCATGCGCTGAGGGCGGCGGGGCGCGGCCGGCGCCCCGTCGACGTCAGTCGTCGAGCAGCTCCAGCCCGCTCCGCTCTTGGTGGAGGTGCTCGTCCTTGCGGCGAGCGGTCTCCAGGAGCAGGTGGGTGACGTTGTAGCGGCGCCGAGAGGCGGTGTCGCTCCCGGCACCCTCGTGGAAGGTGAAGCGGCAGCCGCCGAGGTCGCACAGGCGCTGGAAGATGCCCTGGACCTGGAGCTGCAGGGCCTCGCTGATGGCCTCGTCGGAGAGCCCGCCCTGGTCGCGGAGGAGCTCGCCGATCCGGAGCCCCGGCGCCTTGCGCTCCAGCAGCTCGCCGAGCTGGTCGTCGGTCAGGTGCCCGAGGCCGATGAGCAGCTCGCCGAGCCGCTGCCCCTCCGGCGAGTCGGAGCTCGTGACCCGGCAGAGGTCGCCGTCGATGTAGGTGAGGCTGAAGGTCTCGCCCGGGGCCTCGATGGTCAGCAGGCCGGTCTTGGACTGGAGCTGGAAGAAGCCGATGAGCTCCGGGGCGGAGATGGCGTCGGTGTTGCCGCTGAAGTGAGGCTCGCCCTCGGGCGTCGCCGCCGACTCGGGGCCGTCCCCGAGGGCCACGTTGACGTCCAGGGCGTTCCCGAACTCCTGCACCTGGCCGCGGACCCAGCCGTCCTCGTCGCACTGCACGCCGAGGGCGCCGCGCTCGTCGAAGACCAGCCCGGCGCGGGCGTCGTGCAGCTCCTCGAGGGCGGCCGCGAAGGCCTCGTCGTACTCGGAGAGCTCGCCCGGGCGGCGGGCGCCGGCCGCCGCCGGGGACGGCGCCCCCGCGACGAGGGGGCGGGGGGCGCCGAGGTCGCGCAGGGCGAGCTCGACGTGACGACGGACGCGGCCGAGGTGAACCTCGGCCTCGGCGTCGGAGCCGTCGCGATCGACGGACTCGCTGATCCGCCTCACCAGCGCCGTCAGTTCGTCGGCGAGGGAGAGCAGTTCGGTGGCGATGTGGGGCGCGGTGCCGGACATACGGGGTACCTGATGGGTGCAGGCAGGCTCAACCCGTCGTTTCGACGTCCCCGGTGCGCACTCTGGAGCCCGAGCGCCAAAAGAGCCGTTCCCCCGTGCGGGAATTCCCCCGTCCCTCCAGGCCGGGGTCGGAAATCCTTTCCGTCGCCCCTCAGATCCCGAGGTTCTCGGTCTGCCCGCGGCCCGCGCCCTCGTCCTTCCACCAGTCGTCCGAGGTGATCTCCAGCACGCCCTCGCTGTAGGGGCGGGGCTCCCAGCCGAGCTCCTCGCGGGCGGCGGTGATGTCGTGGTCGTGGTGGAGCGAGAAGTACCCCGCGCCCCGCCGCTCCTTCGTGACGTCCTTGAAGAGCCCCTTGAGGAGGATGGCCCGCTCGACCCAGCGGCGCGGGATGTTCCTGCGGCGGACCTTGCCCTTGGTGGCGGCGATGGTCATGTCGAGGAAGTCGTTGAAGGACACCCCGGCGGGGCCGGCGATCTCGAAGACCCGGAAGTCCTCCTTGCCGCGCTCGTAGTCGAACACCCGCACGATGGCCTCCACCAGGTCGTCCACGTGGACGGGGTTCAGCATGGAGAGCCCCTCGTGATAGACCCAGTACGAGCCCGACTGCGCGCCGCACTTGCGGAGCAGGGGCGCGGTGTGACGGTGGTCGCCGCGGCCGTAGACGAGGGTCGGGCGGAACGAGGTCCAGCGCAGGGAGGAGCCCCGGACGATCTTCTCCTGGACCCGCTTCGAGTCCCGGTAGTAGCTGTAGACCGGGACGCCGATGACCGCGGAGGCCACGTTGACGAACTGGAAGCGGTCCGGCGCGTTGCGCTCGGCCTCCGCCACGAGGGCCTCGGTCCCGGCGACGTTCACGGTCTGGAGGACGTCGTCCGTGAGGTGGTCGTGGGCGCTCGCCAGGTGGACCAGGAAGTCCGCCTCCTTCAGGAAGCCGTCCACCGAGCTCGCGTCGGTGAGGTCCCCCTCGTGGAACTCGAGGTTCTCGGGGTGGGCGAGGGGCTGGCCGGAGAGGACCTCGGCGCGGCCGGGGCGCACGAAGGCCCGGACGTTGTGTCCGTCCGCGAGGAGGCGTCGGACGACGTATTGACCGATGAAGCCGGTCGATCCAGTGACGGCGATGAGCATGGTTCGGGTCGATCTCGACGTGGGCGCGCGCAAAAGACTACCGCGCCAGCGGGGCCGCCGTGCCGTCCAGGGGTCAGGATGGGAGCATGTCCGCGCCCGACGCCGCCCCTGATCTCCCCCGCCGCTCGTCCGAAGCGGTCCTCACGGGGGTCGTGGCGGCGCTGCCCGCGGAGCTCGGCCCGCTCCTCGACGGGTCGGGCGGAGCGGAGGGGGGGACCGCGCGGCGGGGGGGCCGCGCGGACCGGTCCCGCCTTGGAACGCGCATCCACGAGGTGGACGCCTGGGAGGGCGACGCCGAGGGGGCCGAGGAGGGCGGACGGATCGTCGCGGCCATCTCGGGCGTGGGCAAGGTGGCGGCGGCCAGGGCAGCGGCGGCCCTGGTGGCGGAGGGGGCCACCCGGCTGCTGGTGGTGGGGACCTGCGGCGGGCTCGGCCCGTCCGAGGAGGTCGGCCAGCTCGTCCACGCCCGGCGCGCCGTCCAGTGGGACCTGGCCGTCCGGGAGGGGCGGGAGTTCGAGGCCGACGGGGCCCTGCTCGAGGCCTGGCGCGCGGTGGCGGGGGGCAGCGAGGGGACCTTCCTGACCGCGGACCGACCGGCCATCCGGCTCCGGGACCGGGTCCGCCGCGCGCGCGCCGCCGCGGGCCGGCACCCGGGCCCCGCGGTGGCCGACATGGAGGTCGCGGCGGTCGCCGCGGTGGCGTCCCAGGCTGGGATCCCCTGGGCCGCGCTCAAGGTCGTGTCCGACGCGCGCCCGACCCTGCTGGCCACCCTCAGGGGCGCTGGAGGGGGCCTGCGCGCCTTCGAGGAGGCCCTCCGGGCCCACGGCGGCCGCCCCGCGGCCACCGTACCCGCCCTCTGCCGGGCCCTCACGGAGCGCTCCCAATGAGAGCGATCGGGCTTGGCGCCGGCTCGGCTCAGCCTGCCGGGTGCCCCACGCCGATATAGGATCTCCCCGCACACCGCGCCCCGATCCTCCGCCGTCGGGGCTGGGGCTCGCCGTCGATGCTCCCCATCACCCTCACCTCCCCGCTCCTGGTTTGACCGCCGCCGGCACCTTCGTGCGGCGCAACTTCGAGCCGCTCGTCCTGTCCATCCAGGTCCTCATCGACCTCGTGGTGGTGGGGGTCGCGTGCGTGTGCGCCTGGTGGGTGCGCGAGCAGGCCTTCGCGGGCGGCGGGGGCCCGGCGACCCCGAACAGCACGCCCCTGGAGCTGTATCGCG
>JASFWR010000359.1:0-3858 GCA_050049155.1 Planctomycetota bacterium
CCTCGCCCTCCGCTCCGCCGCCGCCCTCGCGGCCGCCGCCCTGTGCCTCGGGGCCGCGGCCTCGGACCCGCTCGCGGACCTGCTGCGCCGCAGCGACGGCGCGGTGCTCGGGCACGTCCGCCAGCGCGAGGTCCGCGCCTTCCCGGCGCCCGACGGCGGCGAGCTCTACTTCACCGTGATCCGCGTCGAGGGCACGGACCTTGCGACGGGACGCGTGGAGACGATCGACGTGACCTTCTCAGGGGGCTTCATCACCGAGACCCGGGGCGCCCACAGCTCCACGGCACCGCCCGAGGACGCCACTCGCGTCGGGCGGCGGGTGCTCGCGTTCCACCGCCACGTCCCGGACATCGCGGAGGGCTTCGCCGGCGAGGCCCTGGTGGACGGGGACGGCGGGCTCTTCGGCTGGTTCCCCAGCCGCAAGGGGGAGACGATCGTCCAGGGCCGCGGCCGCGGGGCCGCCATCGAGCGGAACGTGCGGCTCCCGGAGCTGCGCGCGCGAGCGGAGCGGGACCGAGCCGGGGGCGGGCGCTGAGCGACGGGGCCATGCCGGAGACCCAAGGTCGATCGAACCCCGGGCTGCGCCTCGCCCTGGCCCTCGGGCTGACGCTGGTCACCGTGGCCGCGTTCAGCCCGTCCCTTTGGGGCGAGTTCGTCTACGACGACGTCCTGCTGGTGGGCGAGTCCCCCGCGACCCGCTCGATCCCCGCCGCCTTCGCCCACTGGCTCGAGCCCTTCTGGGGCTTCGACGCCCCCGACGCCGCCTCGCAGCGGGGCCTGTGGCGCCCGATGACCTCCCTGGCGCTCGCGACCGGTCGGGCGCTCGCCGGCGGCGACCCCTTCGGCTTCCACCTGGTCTCCGTGACCCTGCACGCCCTCGCGGTGCTCGCCTGCTTCCGCCTCGCCGCGCGGCTCCTGCGCCGCTCGACCGGGTCCACGGCGCGGGCCGAGTGGGGGGCGGCGTCGGTGGCCCTGCTCTTCGCCGTCCACCCCGCGCAGGTGGAGTCGGTCGCCTGGATCTCCGCGGTCAACGACCCGGCCTGGGGGCTGCTCGGCCTGCTGGCCCTTTGGCGCTACGACGTGGAGGCGGAGCGCGGCGCCCGGCCCCTGGGCGCCGCGGCCCTCTTCATGGGGGCGCTGATGTGCAAGGAGACGGCCGTGACGCTGCTGCCCGCGTTCCTGCTCCTGGACCTCGTCGCGGGCCGCCGCTGGGACGCGACGCGCGCGATCCTCGCCGCGGCGCCCCTGGTGCTCTGGTACGGGGCGCGGGTCCTCGTGTTCGGGGGGCTCGACGCCGGCCTCCTCCGCGAGCACGGGGACTTCGGGATGACGGCGGTTCGCGCCGCGGGGTTCGCCCTCGAGGTCGGGGGCGGCTTCGTGCAGGGCGCCTTCTGGCCGACCGACCCCCGGGTCTTCCGGGCCGTGCACCCGGTGCTCCCGGAGGGCTCGTCCGCGGTGCTCGTGGGCGCCGCGTGGCTCGCCGCGGCCCTCCTCGGGGCGGGCGTGCTCTGGCGCCGGGGCCACCGGACCGGCGCCCTCGGGATCGCGCTCCTCCTGGTGACCGTCGCGCCGCTCGTGGCCAGCCCCGCGCGCGCGGGGCTGTTCCCCCTGTCCGACCGCTACCTGTACGTGGGGGTCTTCGGGGCCGCGCTGGCGGTGGTCGCCGTGCTCGCCCGGCTGCGGTCGCCCCTTCCCCTGGCCGCCGCGGGCCTCGCCCTGCCGGCGGCGCTGGGCGCAACGACGTGGTCCCACCAGGCTCGCTTCCAGGACGAGATCGCCTTCCGCGTCGCGGGCGCGGAGGACGCGCCCCGCACCCCGTACGTCCTGTGGGGCGCGGGCCGCGCGTTCCTGGAGGAGTACCAGCGGACCCTCGACATCGAGGACCTGCAGCAGGCGTACCTCTACTTCCTCCGCTCCCTGAAGGAGGGCACCGTCTACGGGGACGGGTCCTTCGTGGACGACCTCGCCCTCCCGGCGCCCGAGCGCGCGGGTCGGCTCGAGCACCTGATCCTCAACACGCCCGCGAGCGAGCGGCGCCCCGACCCCACGGTCATGTGGACGCCCGACGACCGGCTCCAGGCGACCCTGGGTCAGATCACGGTCAACACCTTCATCGAGGAGATCGAGCGCGGGGCGGACTACCAGTACCCGCTCACCGTCGCCGTCGAGGCGAGGCGGCTGTGGCCGGACGAGCCCCGGCTCGAGCTGACCATCGCCCAGCTCCACGAGCGCCGCGGGGAGATCGGGCCGGCGAAGGAGGCCATCGGCAAGGTGATCCGCCGGCAGCCGGGCAACGCCGAGGCCCTGCGCATCCTCGCCCGGGTCCTCGTGCGCGAGGGGGACCTGGACGGCGCGCGGATGACGCTCTCCAAGGCGGTGGACCTGGAGGGCGCGGACGACAGCCTGCGCCTGGAGCTCGCCGGCGTCGCGCTGGCGAGCAAGCGCTACGACCTGGCCGAGCGGGAGCTGGACGTGGTCCTGGCGCGCACGAACCGCACCAACGTGCGGGCCCTCGTGCTGCGCGCGGCCCTCGACACCCGTCGGGAGCTCCCCGTGGACGCCATGCGCTGGCTGGACCGCGCCCTGGAGCTCGACCCCGAGAACGGCGCCGCCCAGAAGGAGCGCGGGCTGGCCGCCATCAAGCTGGGCGACGTGGACGGAGCCCTGGACGCCCTGGCCCGCGCCTGCGAGCAGCTGCCCGAGGACTTCGAGTGCCACTACACCTTCGCGGCGCTCATGCTCCAGCAGCAGCCCGCGGCGGACGCGCCGCCCTCCACCGCCGCCGCCTGGGAGCAGGCCGTGGTGGACGCCATGGTCCGCGCCTACGTGCTGTCCCCGCGCACCGGCGAGGAGCAGCTGCTCCTGCAGCAGCAGATCGAGCCCTTCATGCGGGGCGAGCCGGACGCGGCGTTCAACCTGGCGATGACGCTGCACCGTCAGGGCCGGGACGTGCTCGCGCTCTTCTGGCTGCAGCGGGTCGTGGAGTGGCGCGAGCGCTGGGAGCCGTCGAAGCGCGCGGGCAACCTGGTGAAGGCCTTCACCACCAGCGGGACGCTCTACCTGGCCGCGGGCCGGCCGGAGGAGGCGCTCGAGGCCTTCCGCAGCGCGGTGCTCACCGACCCCGGCGACTTCCGCGCGAGGTTCGAGCTGGGCGACCTGCTCTTCACCCGCGGGGACCGCGCGGGAGCGGAGCCTCACCTGCGCCGGGCCCTGGAGCTCTTCGACGAGGCCGGCATCGCGCCGGAGATGCGCGAGGCCGTGCGAGGCACGATCGAGAAGCGCCTCTCGGCGATCGAGGGACCGGTCGGTCCTCTCCGCCCGGGACCGGCGCAGGAATCGATCCTGGATCGGTAGCGGCCGCGGGGACGCCGGGGCAAGGTGAAGGGAGCGGCACGCGGCCGCACCCTTCCCCTATCCAGCCCCTGCCTTCCATGCGCCACACGCTCCCCGTCGCCCTCCTGCTCACCGGCGTCGCCGCCGCCCAGGGCTCCGACACCTGCTCCACGCCCCAGCCGATCTCCGGCATCGGCCCCCACGCCTACGACACCGTCGGCGCGACGACGGACGGGCAGCCGGACCTGCTCTGCGACTTCTTCGGCAACCAGGACATCTTCGACGACGTCTGGTTCGAGTGGACCGCGCAGGACACCGCGGACCACGTGGTCTCGCTGTGCGGGTCGTCCGGCGACTCGAAGGTCGCCGTCTACTCCGACGGCTGCGCTGGGCTGATCCTCGCCTGCAACGACGACGCCTGCGGCCTGATCTCCGAGGTCACGTTCTCGGCGGTGGCCGGACAGACCTACGACATCCGCGTCGGCAACTTCGCCGCGGGCGGCGGCTCCATCGGTTCCTTCACCG
>JASFWR010000360.1:0-3845 GCA_050049155.1 Planctomycetota bacterium
GCGAAGGCCCAGTCCCGGTCCGCGGTGGCCCTCGAGACCCCGAGCACCTCGGCGGCCTCGACGATGGAGAGGCCCGCGAAGAAGCGCAGTTCCACCAGCTTGCCGTACCTGGCGTCCAGGCTCCCCAGGCGCTCCAGGGCCTCGTCCAGGGCCAGCAGGTCGGTGGCCGGGGGGAGGTCGACCAGGGCGTCCGGCTCCAGCTCGACCCGGCCGTGGCCCCCGCCGTGGCGCAGGCTCCGCCGGCGCCGGGCCCGCTCGATCAGGATCCGGCGCATGGCCTCGGCGGCGGCGCCCAGGAAGTGGGCGCGGTTCTCGAAGTCGGGGGCCCCGGTCCCGCCGGCGATGCGCATCCAGGCCTCGTGCACCAGGGCCGTGGCCTGTAGCGTCTGGCCGCGCTCCCGGGCGAGCTTGGAGGCCGCGAGCCGACGCAGCTCGCCGTAGACGGCCTCGATCAGCTCGTCGGACGCGTCGTCGCCCGCCCGCAGGGCCTGGAGGAGCTGGGTGACTTCGGCCATGGGTCGACGGGCGGGGCGCGCGGCGCAGCGCCGATCGATCATAGGACAGCGAGCCGCCCCTGGCACAGGGACGGCTCGCGTCGGGCGCGGCGCCGGCCCGGCGGGCCGGCTCCGGGGCGGATCACTGGAAGTTGATCTCCAGGCCGCGGCTGAAGTTCGAGGTCGTCCCGCCGCCGGAGGTCGTGTCCCGGTGCCAGTACTGGAAGTTCCAGGTCTCGCCCGCCAGCGTCGGCTGGGAGCCCGTGGGCTGCGGGATGGCGGAGAGGTCGATGGGCATGGTGATCAGGCCCGCCGAGTCGGCGGTGAGCACGTTGCCGAGGTAGCGGCCGATGTTGGCGCCGAGGCAGACGTTGCCCGTGCTGCCGCCGGGGTTCGGGAAGAAGAACTGGGTCCGCGCCACGGCGAAGTAGCCGACCGAGCCGACCGGGAGGTCCATCCCGTGGAGCGTCACGTCGTTGTTGGCGGCCACGGGGCTGCCGATGGCCTCGAGGGTGGAGACCACCCCCGTGCTGTTGGCGACCGTGGTGCAGTAGGAGGTGCCGAAGCG
This sequence comes from Planctomycetota bacterium, assembly GCA_050049155.1. GTDB lineage: Bacteria > Planctomycetota > UBA1135 > UBA1135 > Saltatorellus. The sequence continues at coordinate 1,063 of JASFWR010000360.1, forward strand.
CTGGGGCGACTCGGGGGTGTTGATGCTCGTGCCGCCGACGGACGCGGGATAGATGTGCACCCGGTCCATCTTGAAGCCGTTCGAGCGGCCGGAGAACTCCACGCGGTGGAGCCCGGGGCTGAGCGTGTAGCTGAGCTGGCCGCCGCCCGGCGAGAGGCGCGTCTCCCAGGTCCAGTTCCCGACGCTGGTGGGCTGGTTGGAGAAGGCCTTCTGCCAGTTGCCCCCGTCCATCCGGATCCAGGTGTCGTTGTTCTCGGTGGGGTCCGGGTCCTCGTGCCGGTTGTAGATGGAGACCTTGTGCTGGCCCGAGGTGCTGATCTCGAAGTCGAACCCGAAGGTGCCGTTGCCGGCGTTGAAGAAGTAGTTCGGGCCGGTCCACTCGAAGTAGGCCGTCCCCGTGTAGCCGGGGGTGGACGTGCTGACGTTCCAGCCGCCGGGCGCGGGGGCGGACTCCATCTGGATCGCGACGACCCCGTTGGACTGCTGGAGGAAGACGCCCTGCGCGCTCGCCACGGTCCCGGTGGACAGGGCGGCGAGGGCGGCGAAGGTCACGGCGCGCAGGGGCGCGGAGGTGAAGCGAGTGGTCATGGCAGTGGACCCGTGTCGGGCCCGACGTGATGGGTGCGGCAGGCGAGGGCCGGAGCGGAGAGGCCTCTCGGACGGACGGCCCCGAAAACGCGCTGCGGCGCCACGGGACCACAACTGATAGGTACCCTCCAGTGTCGCGCCAGGAGGTGACTTTTGGCACCGCGCGGCGGACCCGTTCTCAAACTGATGAAGGGGCCCCGTGGGCGAGGCGATGCGGGCCTGGGGATCCTCCCGAGTCCATCATCGGGATCATGTCGAAGCACAAACGAGAACTCGACGGCGTGGGGGGCGGCGGCCTCACCCACAACCCCTTCGCAGGCCTCCGGTCAGCGGCCGACAGCGAGTCAGCGGAGCGGCGGGAGGACGGCTGTTCCGGCGACGCCACGCCGGCTGCCGAGGGCGTCCCTCGGGCTCGAGTCGGGGGTGGGTCCTGGCTCGTGCGGCGGGAGCGGAAGGGGCGCGGCGGGAAGGTCGTGACCCTCGTGACGCCCCGCGGGGCGGCGGGGGACCTGGAGGAGCTCGCGCGGACGCTCGCGAGGCAGCTGGGCACCGGCGCGCGCGCGAAGGGCGGCGAGGTGGTGCTCCAGGGGGACCTGACGGCCCGCGTGCGGGACGCGCTGGTGGAGGCGGGCGGCGAGGTGACCCTTGGGAACTGAGGGCCGCGGGACGTCAGCGTCCGAGGCGTCAGCGCTCGAGGGATCAGCGAGCGAGGGGGCCGCCCGCGAGCGGGCGGCGTCCTGGGGTCCGACGCTGGAGGACTGGGTGGAGGCGTACGTCCGCTCGACCCGCCTGGAGGAGAAGCTCGCCCCGCCGCCGCTCCCCGCGGGCGCGCGCTTCCGCGACGGCGGCGTCCGACCCCTCCGCCTCGAGGGGCCCGGCCGGGACCCGCGGCTGCGGGTGAGCGCCCGCGCTGACCGGGTGCCTCGGGCCGGCGCTCTCCGCGAGGCCTCGGCGGTGGCCCGCCTGCTGCACGTGTTCACCCACCACGAGGTCCAGGCGGCGGAGCTCTGCGGGTGGGCGATCCTGGCCTTCCCGGACACGCCCGTGAGCTTCCGCGAGGGCCTCCTGTGCATCCTCCAGGACGAGGTTCGGCACGCCGCGGTTTACGGGCACCGCATCGAGGAGCTGGGCTCCGGGTACGGGAGCCACGCGGTCCGGGACTGGTTCTGGGAGCGGGCGCTCGGTTGCCGGACGGCGCTGCAGTACGTGGCGCTCATGGGCCTCGGCTTCGAGGGGGGCAACCTCGAGCACGCGCGCCGGTTCGACGAGCAGCTGACCGCCGCCGGGGACGGGCGGAGCGCCGCGCTCGTGGCCCGGGTGGGCCGTGAGGAGGTGGCCCACGTGCACTTCGCGGCGCGCTGGTTCTCGCGCTGGACGGGCGTCGAGGAGGGGAGCGGTCCGGACTTCGACCGGTGGGCGGCCGAGCTCCCTCGCCCGCTCACGCCCGCCGTCCTCCGCGGCACCCCCCTGGACCGCGAGCGACGCGGGCGCGCCGGGCTCTCGGCGGCCTTCCTGGACCGCCTCGAGGAGGCGAACGACACCCGGGCAGGGTCCCAGCGTTGACGCTCGCTTGGGTGTTCAACCTGGACGCGGAGCGCGAGCTCACGGCGATCCGGGGCGGCGGCGGGCTGCGCCTGGCGGCGCCGGCCGCCGCGCAGCTCGAGCGGGCGGTCGCGAGGCTGTCCGGCCCTCCCGGCGCCGGGGGCTGGGTCGAGCCCGGCGACCAGGTCGTCGACCTTGCGGAGCCCGCCCTCGAGGGAGGGCGGGCGCCCACCCGGCTCGTCGCGTGGTGCCCCACGCCGGCGGTCGCGATCCTCGCGGAGCGGCTCGGGTTCGAGATGGAGGCGCCGCCGGTGGAGGCGCTGATCGCCGCCAACGCCAGGGAGACCTTCGCAGACCTGGACCCCCTTCCCGGCGCCGGCGTCCACGAGTCGGAGGGAGCGGTCCGGGCGGCCGTCATGGCACCTGCTCTGGAGCGCAGCGGCGCGGGAGCGTCGTCGCGGCCGGCGTGGGTGCTCCGGCGCTCCCTCTGCTGCGCGGGGAGCGGGAGGAGGGTGGCCGAGTCCTGGGACGCGGCCACGGCGGCCTGGGCGCGCGGGGCGCTGGAGGAGGGGCCCGTGGAGGTGCAGCCCGTGGTCGACGTGGTGGAGGAGTTCTCGGTCCACGGCCGCGTGGATCGGCGCGGTCGGGTCCGA
>JASFWR010000074.1:0-12444 GCA_050049155.1 Planctomycetota bacterium
GGCGACCTCCCCCCGGTGGACTTCGCCCGGGACGTGCTGCCGATCCTCTCGGACCGCTGCTACGCGTGCCACGGGCCGGCACCCGCCGCGCCATCGCGCGCCGCTGCGCGGACGCGGGGCACAGCCCGTGCGAGCTGGCCGACGCCAGCGCGCTCGACGGGCCCCTGGACGCCGCGAGGCAGACCACCGTCGTGCTCGACCCCGAGCTCGCCCCCGAGGGGGAGAAGGCCGCGGCCTTCGTGGTGCGCCAGGTCGAGCGCTTCGACCGGGTCGTGGCGCGGATCACCGCTGAGCTCGACGAGGCCGCGCTCCTGGCGCTGGGCGTCGCCGAGGTCTACCGCGACGAGACGCCGGCCGCCCTCGTGGCGCGGCGCCTCGGCCCGCCCGTGGAGCGCGCCGCGGCCAACGGCGCGCGCCCCACCGGCACGTACACCCTCCAGGAGTTCCACGAGCGCGTGGGCGTTCAGCTCCAGCGGGCCAAGGAGCGCGAGCGGCCCCTCGCCGTCTTCTGCGTCACCCTCGACGGCGGCGCGGACTCCGACCTCCTCTCCTGGGTGGAGCAGGCGGTCCACGAGCAGTCCGAGGCCCTGGACGACGCGCGCGAGGCCTCCCTCGCCCCGTCGCGCATGATCCTCACCGAGCTGGAGGACGGCTTGGTCGCCTTCTGCGTCCCGTCGATCAACCTCGTCCACGACGCGGCCCGGCTCGGCCAGCGCGTCCAGGAGTCCCTCGCCAACGAGCGGGGCTGCGACTGCCGCGTGGGCGTCTCGTGCTCCCCCGACGACGGGGTCGATGCCGCGACCATCACCGCCTGCGCCCGGGAGGCGGCCGGACGCCCGAGCGAGGAGGCGGAGAACCGGATCCGCTTCTTCACGGAGTCCATGGGGCGCTGGGCCTTCGAGCGACTCAACCTCGAGGCGAGCCTGCGCAGCGCCCTCAGGAACGGCGAGATCACGGTCTTCTACCAGCCCCGGGTGGACATCGAGGGGCGCTCGATCCACGGCATGGAGGCGCTGGTGCGCTGGCAGCACCCGGTCTTCGGGCTCGTGTCGCCGGCCCAGTTCATCCCGATCGCCGAGGAGACCGGCCTCATCGTCCCGATCGGTGAGTGGGTGCTGCGGGAGGCCTGCCGGCAGAACGCCCAGTGGCGCGAGGAGGGGCTCCCGCCCATCCGCGTCTCCGTCAACCTCTCCAGCGTCCAGTTCCGGGCGGCCAACCTCGAGGAGACCGTGGCGAGCGCCCTCGAGGACGCGGGCCTGGCCCCCGATGGCCTCGAGCTCGAGGTCACGGAGAGCCTGCTCATGGACGACCCGCGCGAGGCGGCCGCGATCCTCGGCCGGCTGCAGAGCCGCGGCGTCCACATCTCGATCGACGACTTCGGCACCGGCTACTCGTCCCTCGCGTATCTGAAGAGCTTCCCGGTCAACTCGCTGAAGATCGACCGCACGTTCATCACCGACGTCACCGGCAACCCCAACGACGCGGCCATCGCCACGGCGATCATCCTCATGGGTCACAGCCTCAAGCTGAAGGTGGTGGCCGAGGGGGTGGAGACCGAGAACCAGCTGGCGTTCCTGCAGGTGCTGCAGTGCAACGAGGTGCAGGGCTACCTCTTCAGCCCGCCCGTCCCCGCCGACCGCGCGCGGGAGCTGCTGGTGGAGTCCCCGCCGAAGGCCCGAGAGGCCGCCTGACGGCCTCGCGCGCGCCGGCGGTCCGTCCGGGGCCGGCGCGTCGACCTCGGCCCGGCTGATCCGCGGGACCCCGCCCTCGGGGCGGGAGGTCAGGCCTCCGGCGCCCCGTGGAACGCCGCGCGCCTCCGCGCGCGGCCGTCCTCGGCGCGGGCCTCGGCGCGCGCCATGCTCCCCGCCACCACCAGGTGAACCGCCGGGACGAGGGTCACGGCGATGAGGGTCGCGCCCGCGACGCCGCCCGCGATGGCCACCGCGAGGGGAGGCCAGAACCCGCCCCCGGCGAGGATCAGCGGGGCGAAGCCGGCCATGGTGGTCAGCGACGTGCTGATGACGTGGCGGGAGGCTCGCCGGATGACCCGGACCGTCGCCTCGACGTCGCCCGCCCGGGCCGTGGGGTCCTCGCGCAGGGCGGCGAGGACGACGATCGAGTCGTTGATGGCGATCCCGATCAGGCCCATGGCGCCGACGATGGTCATGAAGCCGAAGGGGGCGCCGAACACGGCGACCGCGAGCATGGCGAGCCCCACGGAGGCGCCGCCCACCACGCCGATCAGCGCCGCCAGCCGGAAGGAGTCGAAGGTCAGCACCAGGGACGCGGCCATCAGCACCATCAGCAGCGCCGCCGAGCCCACCAGGTTGCCCACGGCCTCGTCGCGCTCCGCGGACTCGCCGCCCACCTCCAGCTCGAAGCCGGGGGGGAGGGCCCGGTCCGCCACCCCGGGCTGCGCGAGGAAGCGGTCCAGGGCGCGGCTCGGCAGGGTGCCCGCCTGGAGGAAGCCCTGGGTCGTGGCCACGCGGCGCCGGTTCCGGTGGGCGATGGAGCTGGTGTCGGGGACCAGGGAGACCTCGCCCAGGGACGAGAGCTGGGTCCATCCCTCCCGGGTCGGGAGCTCCAGGTCCTCCACGCGGGCGACCCCGTCGGGCCCACCGGGCGCGAGGCGCACGCGGACGCCCAGCTCCTCGGTGGCCTCGATGAGCGAGCCGCCGGCGACCCCGTCGAGGGTGCTGCGAAGGGCGGCGGCGACCCCGAGGTTGTCCGTCCCCACGAGGCCCGCAGCCTCCTCGTCCAGCTCGAGGCGGAGCATCGGCGCGCCGCCGCGGAGCGTGGAGCTGGCGTGGGTGACGTCGGGGGTGTCCGAGAGGATGCGCCGCAGGTCCTCGCTCACCGCCCTCAGGCGCGGGAGGTCGGGGCCGTAGAGGTGCAGCTCCACCGGGGCATCGAAGGGGGGGCCCTGCTCGATCTGCTTCGCCAGGCAGCGGGCCGCGGGCAGGTCCCGGTCCAGGCGCTCCTGGACCTCGCGCACCACGCGCACCGAGTCCTCCGGGCCGTCGAGCTGCACCATGGCCTGGGCGAAGAAGGGGGCGTTCCGCTGGTGCTGGAGGAGGTTGTAGTAGTACTTCGGCCCGCTCTCCCCGAGGAAGAGCTGCACCCGCTCCACGCGCGGGTGCTCCAGCATCAGGTCCCGTGCGGCGCGGGCCACGGCCTCGGTCGCCTCCAGGGAGGCGCTGCGGTGGAGCTCGATCTCGACGTTGAACTGGTCGCGGTCCGCCGGGGGGAAGAACTGCTCGGGCAGGCGCGTGGCCGCGATGAAGCCGAGGGTCGGCGCGAGCAGGGCGACGCCGGCGGCGAGGGCCGGGCGCGCGAGCAGGAAGCTCAGGGCCCGGCCGTAGAGCCGGTCCACCGCCGGGAGGTACACGCCGCGGTCCAGGATCCCCTTGCGTTCGGACGCCGGGAAGGCGCGGTCGAGGTGCGCGGCGAGGGCCGGGGTCACCGTCAGGGCGAGCAGGAACGAGGTGGACACCGCCAGGACGACGCTGATGGCGATCGGCCCCACGAACTCGCCGGCGCTGCCCGGCATCAGGGCGATGGGGGCGAAGGCCAGCGCCGTGGTGACCGTGGAGCCGAGGAGCGGCACCGCGAGGTGGCGCGCCGCGCCCGCGACCGCGGCAGCCCGGGTCTCGCCGGAGAGCAGCCGGTGCCGGACCTCGTCCACCACGACGATCGCGTTGTCGATGAGGAGGCCGAGGGCGATGATCATCCCCGTCACGGACATCTGGTGCAGGGGGATGTCCAGGACGTGCAGGCCGTGGAGCACGACCAGCGTGGTGAGGGGGAGCGCGCTCCCGACCACGAGCGCGGAGCGCCAGCCCATGGTGAACAGGATCACGATCATCACCAGGCCGGCGCCGAGGAGGAAGTTCGTGGTCAGGGCGCCGAGCCGCTCCTCCGTGTAGCGCGCCTGCTCGAAGAGCACCTCGCCGCGGACGCCGGCCGGGAGCTCGGCGATCGCCTCCTCCGCCACCCGCCGGGCGTCCGCCGACCAGCGGTCGACCCGGCGCCCCTCCTCCATGCGGGCGGCGACCACGACCCCCTGCTGACCGTCGATCAGGGCCGCGGTCGAGACGGGCTCGCGCTCGGCCTTGCGCACGGCCGCGATGTCGCCCAGGCGGACGAAGGCGCCCCCGGTCGGGTCCCGGTCGACGACGACCTCCCGGATCTCCTGCAGGGAGCGGAACTCGCCGGAGACCTCGAGCTGCAGGTCGTTCGCGCGGCCGGCGACCTCGCCGGCGCCCACCTTCGCGTCGCGCCGCAGGAGCGCCGCGGCGATGGCGCGGGCGTCCAGCCCGAGCGCCGCCGCGCGGCCCGGGTCGAGGTCGACGACGACCTCCTCCTCGGGCTCGCCGTGGAGCACCACGTCGCTGGTCCCGGAAACCGCGCGGAGGCGGTCGGCGACCTCCTCACCGAGGCGCCCGAGGACGGCGCGCTCGGCGGGCGGGTCGGCGGTCCAGGTGAGTCCGACCATCAGCGTGAAGGCCGCGAGCTCGAACTTCACGAGGTCGGGGGCGCCCGCCGCGGCCGGGAGGTCGGCCCGCGCCGACTCCAGGTCGTCGCGCATGCGAGCCCAGATCTCGTCCACCTCGTCCTCACTGTCCTTGAGCTCGATCGCGATGCTCGAGATCCCGGCGCGCGACGACGACTTGATCTCCTTGATCTCCTCGAACTCCGCGAGCACGTCCTCGATGACGTCCGTGACGAGGGCCTCCACCCGCTCCGCGTCCGCGCCGGGCAGGGCGGTGAAGATCTGCGCGTTGCGCTGCCGCATGGTGGGGTCCTCGGCCCGCGGCAGGTTCACCAGGGCGGACGCCCCCGCCGTCAGGATGAGCAGCAGGGTCAGCGCGAGCAGCCGGGGGCTGCGGTAGAAGAGGTCGGCGCGTGACTGCAAGGTCAGCGCTCCCCTCCGCTCGGTCCGTCCGCCGCCCTGTCCTCGACGGCCTGCCCCGCGGTGACGCGGTGGGCGCCGGAGGCGATGATGCGGGCGCCGTCGGGGACGGTCCCGCGCACGTAGGCCCGGTCGGACTCCACGTGGAGGACCTCGAGCTCAGCGCGGCGGGCCACCGCGCCGCCCCCGGGCGCGGGCTCGAGCACGTACGCGCTCCAGAGGCCGCGCTGGCTCTCGGAGAGCGCCGCGATGGGGACCCAGGCGCCGCGCTCGGCCTGCTCCACGGGGACGCGCAGGGTGACCACGTCCCCCGGCCGGGCGCCGGCGGCGCGGGCCGCGGCCGCGTCGAGGTCGAGGACGACGGTCACGGTGCGGGTCCCGGGGTCGACCACGGGCAGGGCCCGGATCGACCGCACCGGAAGGCGCGCGTCCCCGAACCGGAGGTCGAGCGCAGCGGGGTCCTCCTCGACCTCCGCCACGACCCCGCCGGGCAGGCCGACCCGGACCTCGAGGGCGCCGGTCTCCACCAGCACGAACGCGGTGCGGGGCATCTGCTGCGAGACCACGGCGCCCTCGTCCAGGAGGCGGGCCTCCACGGTGCCCGCGAAGGGCGCCAGGAGGGTGCCGCGCTCGATCCGGACGTCCATGGAGGCCAGGGAGGCGTCCAGCTCGCCCAGGGCGCCTCGCTGCGCCGCGACGGTCTCCTCACGGCTCCCGTTCTCGAGCTCCGCGAGGCGGGCCTGCGCGCCCTCGAGGCGCGCCTCGAGGGTCCGTACGGCGGCCCGCGACGTGTCCAGCTGCTCGGCGCTCACCGAGCCGCGAGCCGCCAGCTCCGCCCGCCGCTCCTGGAGCTGGCGGGCCAGCGCGAGCTCCTCAGTGAGGGCCGCCACGCTGGCCTGCGCGGCGTCCACGACCTCCTCCCTCGGGCCGGCGACGAGCTCCGCCAGCTGCGCCTCCAGGCGCACCCTGCGGGCCTCGATCTCCGCGCGCTCGGCCACGAGCTGGCGCACGTCGAGCCGCGCGAGGGGCGCGCCCTCGGTCACGCCCTCCCCGTCGTCCACGAGGATCTCGGCCACGCGGCCGGTGCCCTCGAAGGTGAGCTCCGCCCGGCGGCGCGCCTCCACCGTCCCCGTGAAGCGCCGCGTGGTCGTGAACGCCGACGTGTAGCGCAGGGAACGGGTCTCCACCGGCAGCGCGCGGGCCTCGGTGGACTCGCCGAGGGCCTCGGTGGCCTGCAGGGTGCGAGCCTCGATCAGCTGGTGCAGGCCGACGCCTGCAGCGGCGACGGCGGCGAGGCCGAGGAGGGTGGGGAGGTGCTTTCTCATGGGAGCTCTCTCGCGGAGACAGGAGCGCCGCTCACAGCAGCCCTGCGCGGGCGGCCTCGTGGTGGAACAGCTGGGTGAGGGCGCGCTGGCGGGCAGCCTCGTAGTCGAACTCGGTGGACAGGGGACGCCACCCGTACCCGTCGAGGAGCACGCGCGCGTTGGCGCGCAGCGTGCCGAGGGTGTCGTCGATCGCCGGGTCGGAGACGAACTTCTCGAGGTCGCGCATGAGGAAGGCGCCCTGGTAGAGGTTCCACATCCCGACGCAGAGCTGCTGGACCGACTGCCCGGCGCGCAGCGGCAGGTCGCCCGCGTGGACGGCCTCGGTGGCGATCCGGGTGGCGACCTCGAAGCAGCGCCCCGTGGACGCCTGCATGGCCTCCACACGCGCCGCGCTGACCCGCGGCGAGAGGTGCGCGGCCCGGGCGATCCGCTCCGCCTGGTCGTGGTGGGGGAAGAGGGCGAAGAAGACCTCGGCGGCGGCCTCCACCGCGCCGATGCGCTCCCTGGTGGAGCCCTCGAACCGGGTGGCGCGCTCGAAGAGCGCGGCCCGGGTGCTCGAGCTCCGCACGGCCACGGCCGCCACCAGGTCGTCGCGGCTCCCGAAGTGCTGGTAGACGGTGCCCTTGGAGACCCCGATCGCCTCGGCCACCCGCTCCATGCGCAGGCCCTCGTAGCCACGCTCGAGGAGCATCCGCTGGGCGACGTCGAGGAGGAGGCCCTCGCGGTCGCGGATCTCCTGTTGCTTGGGGCTGAGGGGCACGGCTCCATTTTTTGACGATCCGTCAAGAAATGAACCCCCGAAGGCGCGGAAACCGCCCTCCCGAGACGAGCGCGCGCCCCATTCCCGCTCCCTCGCGCCTCCAGGGACCCGCGGCGCGGTCTACATTGGCCCCCCCATGACCCTCGAAACCCCCGCCGAGCCCTCCATCGACGTCCCCACCGGTCCCCAGCGCGCCCCCAGGGGTCCGGAGCGGACCTGCAAGAGCTGGGGCGCCGAGGCGGCCATGCGGATGCTCATGAACAACCTCGACCCCGAGGTGGCCGAGATCCCGGAGGAGCTGGTGGTCTACGGGGGCACCGGCAAGGCGGCGCGGAACTGGGAGTGCTTCCAGGGCATCGTCCGCACCCTCCAGCGCCTGGAGCCCGACGAGACCCTGCTCGTCCAGTCGGGCAAGCCCGTGGGGGTGTTCCGGACCCACGCCGGCGCCCCGCGCGTGCTCATCGCCAACTCCAACCTGGTGGGGAACTGGGCCAACTGGGACCACTTCCGGCAGCTCGAGGAGGCCGGGAAGATGATGTACGGCCAGATGACCGCGGGCTCCTGGATCTACATCGGGACCCAGGGGATCCTCCAGGGCACGTACGAGACCTTCGCCGCGTCGGCGAACCGACACTTCGGCGGCACGCTGGCGCGCAAGCTGGTGGTGACCGGCGGCCTCGGGGGGATGGGCGGCGCCCAGCCCCTGGCGGCCACCATGAACGAGGGCACCTGCCTCGCCGCGGACGTGGACCCGGCGCGCATCGACTTCCGGCTCCGGACCCGCTACCTCGACGTCCGCATCGACGACCTCGACGAGGCCATCGACCAGGCGCTGGAGTGGAAGGAGGCCGGGGTGGCCAAGTCCATCGGCGTCCCCTGCAACGCCGTGGCGCTGCTGCGGCGACTGATCGAGCGGGGGGTCACGCCCGACGTGCTCACGGACCAGACCAGCGCCCACGACCCCCTCAACGGATACGTGCCCGACGGGGTCGCGCTCGACGAGGCCGACGCGCTGCGCGAGGCGGACCCCGAGGACTACGAGCGCCGCTCCCTCGCGACGATGGTCGAGCACTGCAAGCTCATGATCGAGCTCCAGGACCGCGGCGCGGACACCTTCGACTACGGCAACAACCTCCGCGGCTTCGCGAAGGAGGCCGGCTTGGAGAACGCCTTCGACTTCGAGGGCTTCGTCCCCAAGTACATCCGCCCGCTGTTCTGCGAGGGCAAGGGGCCCTTCCGGTGGGTCGCCCTCTCGGGGGACCCCGAGGACATCGCGGTGACCGACCGGATCCTCCTGGAGCTGTTCCCTGAGGACGAGCTGCTGGCGCGCTGGATCAAGATGGCCGGGGAGCGGGTGGCCTTCCAGGGCCTGCCCGCGCGCATCTGCTGGCTCGGGTACGGGGCCCGCGCGAAGGCGGGCAAGGCCTTCAACGAGGCCGTCCGCCGGGGCGAGCTGAAGGCGCCCATCGTCATCGGCAGGGATCACCTGGACTGCGGCTCCGTGGCCTCCCCTAACCGGGAGACCGAGGCCATGAAGGACGGCACCGACGCCGTCGCGGACTGGGCGATCCTCAACGCCCTTGTGAACACGGCCTGCGGCGCCAGCTGGGTGAGCTTCCACCACGGCGGCGGCGTCGGGATGGGGTACAGCCTGCACGCCGGCCAGGTGACCGTCGCCGACGGCACGGACGAGGCGGCCGCGGCGCTCGAGCGCGTCCTCACGGCCGACCCCGGCATGGGCGTCATCCGGCACGTGGACGCGGGCTACGACGAGGCCTCGGCCTGCGCGGCCGAGCGCGGCGTCGACGTGCCCATGGGCTGAGCGCCGCTCTCGGGCGAGCACGGGGGCGACTCCTGGGAGGCGCCCCTGGGCCATCCGAGGCGCGCGCGTGGCGCCGGGCCTCGGGTCCTCGGCGGTACGCTCCGCTCGCGCGACGTCCGACGGCCTCGGGCCTCAGTCGGCGCCCTGCGCGAGGCGGCCGGGCACGCCGTACTCGGCGCGGTAGGCCGCGATGCGGGCGAGGTCGTCCTCGCCGATCGCGTGGGGCGCGCCGCTCCCCGGCGCCAGGTGCTCGACGACGTCGTCCAGGTCCACGATCGCCTCCACCTGCATCCCGAACTCCGCGCCGACCTCGGCGAGGGCCGAGCGGTCGCCCGCCGGCCCGCGCTCCATCCGGTCGACGCTGACCACGAGCCCCGCGAGGGAGACGTCGGCGGCGGCGCGGAGGATCGGAACGGTCTCCCGGATCGACGTCCCCGCGGTGGTGACGTCCTCCACGATCAGCACGCGGTCGCCGTCCTGCAGGCGGTGCCCCACGAGGACCCCGCCCTCCCCGTGGTCCTTGGCCTCCTTGCGGTTGAAGCAGAGCGGGACGTCGCGGCCGTGCTCCCGGGCGAGCGCCGACGCGGCGGCGACCGCGAGCGGGATCCCCTTGTACGCGGGCCCGAAGATCACGTCGAAGCCGTCCCCGAAGCGCTCGGTGATGGTGCGGGCGTAGACCGCTCCGAGCGCCTCCATCTGTGCGCCGGTGGTGTACCGCCCGGTGTTCACGAAGTACGGCGTCCGCCGGCCGCTCTTTGTGACGAAGTCGCCGAAGGTCAGGACCCCGGCGCCGCACATGAAGTCGATGAAGTCCCGCTTCGATTGATCCATGGCGGGGAGGCTACCACGTCGGGCTAGGGCCCGGCGTCCTCGGGCGCGACCGCGGTCATGCGATAGATGCGCCGGCGCGCCTCGGCCCCCGCCGGCGACGTCCTGACCTCGGGGTTCCAGAACTCCCAGAGCACCGCGCCGCCCCGGTCGACCTCGAGGGCGCGCCCGCGCTCCGACTCGGTGATCAGGGTCGTTCCGCCGGGCAGCCGCTGGGCGTACCCGCGGACCTCGCTGAACAGGCTGCGCTCACCCGCGGGCGGGTAGGACCACGTCACGCGGCCGGTGCCCGGGTCCACCTCGATGACCCGGGACCACCCCCGGTGCTTGCCGTTGTCGAAGATCAGCCAGCGGGCGCCGTCCGCGACGGGGGTCGGGGCGTGGGGCCAGTCGAGGACGCCGGGGCCGAAGGAGCGCCCCAGGGCGCCGCTGTCCGGCGTGACCTCGACGACGAGGTCCACGTTCCGCAGGCAGACGAGCATGGTCCCGGGCCCGTCGAACGAGACGGCGTTCAGGTGGAAGTAGTCGTAGACCGTGTCCTGCGGCGCGGCCGGAGCCGGGGGCTCGTCCAGGGGGTGCGGCCGTCCCACTCGCTCCATCAGCGCCGCCACGTGCTCGTGGGTCCTCCACGGGGGGAGGTCCGCCGCGACCGAGCCGTCGCGCTCCTCGAGGAAGACGACCTCGTCGAACCGGACGCGCCGACCCCGGTGCTCCCGTTCGTGGTGGACCGCGACGGCGAGGCGCCGCTCCCCCTCGGCCCGCCCCTCCGGGACGAGGGCCACCTCGTGGTGGCACGGCAGGTCGATCGCCCACAGCAGGGAGCCGTCCGGGGCGAGCAGGGTGAGCCCCTCGTCGACCGAGACGCACGCGACCCGCCCGCCGGGGAGGAACCGGGCGAACTCGACCTGGGTCCGGCCAGGGACGGTCAGGGTCCTGAGAACGTCGCCCGCGGTGGAGACCACCGTGACCCGGTCGCGGTCGTCGGCGAAGGCCCGGGGCCACGGGGACGTGCCGCGGACCGCTGCATCGGTCCCGGAGCCGACGGCGTGCTCGGACGGCTCTCGGAGCTCGTCCCACCCCGAGTAGCCGAGGGCGGCGAGCTCCGCCGTCTCGTCCCTCGCGGCCGCCTGGCTCGCCGGACGGCCTCCAGTGGGGGGGGCTCCAGGCTCGTGGCCGCAGCTCCCGAGGAGCAGCGCCGCCACCGCCAGCCCGGCGGATCGCTTCATCGCGGAGGAGGGACCTGCGGTGCGTCGCCCCGCGGGAACGTGCTTCCTCGCGCCGGCCGAGCTGGTTCCGAGCGAGCTGGTTCCGGTCGGGCCGGAGCCGTCCCGCGGGGATCCGCTCGACGGGAGGCCGAGCGGCGCCGCGCGGACCGGCGCCCTGCGCCGATCAGCAGGAGGAGCAGGTCCCGGGGCCGCCGCCGTCATCGCAGGAGCCGGCGCCGAACCCGCTGGACGGCATGCCGGGCATGGGGACGCTGGCGCGCAGGTGGGCCGGGGTGCCGATGCTGAACGACGAGATGCGCTTGCTCACGTCCTCGCTGGAGCACTCGGGGCACTCCGGCGTCTCCCCGCCGAGGATGAGCTCCTCGAAGGTGTGGCCGCATCGGCTGCAATCGAAGTCGTGGATCGGCATGTCGGATCGTCCTCAGGAACCTAGTCGACCAGGACGGGGCCCGGCACCGAGTTTTCGCCCGGGGAACTCGCCCTGGATGCCAGCTGGTCGCGGACCCGCCCCACATCGGGATCCCACCCGGCGATCGGGTGGGGGCGGCCGCGGAGCCGCCGGGGCTCTCGCTCCAGCCTCGCGAGCTCCCGACGCCGCGACCGCTGGATCGCCGCCACCAGCCCGTCGAGGCTGCGCACGGGGCGGCCGTTGGCCGCCCTGGACCGCACGTACGCCGTCAGGAGCTGCCCATCGTCCGCCGGGGTCATCCAGTCGGCGGCGAGGCTGTACCAGGCGCCCAGGTCGTCCTCGAGGCGCCGCAGGTTCCCCCGGCGCCAGGCCGTCGGGCCGCCGGCCCACGCGTCGATCCAGACGAGAGACCGGCCGAACCCCGGGCCGGGGCGCTCGCAGGGGGGCGTCACGAGGACGTTCCTCGGGTAGAGGTCGGCGTGGAGGAAGCGGAGGGCGTGCATCCGCCCCACCTCGCGACCCAGCTCGGCGAGCAGCTCCGCCCGCCTCCGCGAAGGGGCCTCCCGCAGGGCGTGGTCGAACGGGACCGCGTCCGGGACCTCCCGGGTCAGGAGGAGCTCGCGGCTCGGCCGGCCGAGGTGGTGGACCGTCACCGCGGCCAGGGGCTCGGCTGCCCTGAAGAGGCGCTTGCGGAGCCACGCCAGGTTCCTGAACTCGGCGGCGCAGGGGCCCGGGGCCCGGAGGAGCAGGCGGCGGAGCCCGTGGCGGCGCGCGCCGCTGGGGGAGAAGGGGCCCCCCTTCATCACGACGGCCTCCGACCCCACCCGCCGCCGCTCGCCGGAGCACCGCGCCGCCAACCCCTCGCAGAGGCCCAGCAGGGGAGCCTCGGGGACGGCGGACGGCGCGGCCTCGATCTCGGCCACGCCGGGTCGATTCAGGAACCGGAGCATCGGTCCCTTTTTAGAGCGAATCCACAGAAGGCATCCTGGCTAGGAGCCCGATAGGGAGCGCCCACCCGCTCCGTTCCGGCCGATTCCCGTCTCTCGACCCCCTGAGAGCCATGTTTCGGGAAAACTTCCAGGATTTGGCTGCGATAGAATAGGCTATGTGCCGAATATCTCCCATGTAGTAGGAGAGAGTTCCCCACAACCAGGCGTTGGTC
>JASFWR010000361.1:0-3828 GCA_050049155.1 Planctomycetota bacterium
TTCTGCCTCGGCGCCAGCGCCATCTACCTCGTCAACGACATCGTCGACGTGGAGTCGGACCGCAAGCACCCCGAGAAGTGCCGGCGGCCCATCGCGGCGGGGGAGGTCTCGGTGCCCCAGGCCGTCCTGCTCAGCGCCCTCTGTGTCGCCGGGGCGCTCTGGCTGGCGCGCTCGGCCACGCCCGACGGGGGCGACAGCGTGATGTTGGTGGTCGCCGTCTACATGGTGTCGAACCTCTGCTACTCCCTGAAGCTCAAGCAGATCGCCATCGTCGACGCCTTCCTGATCGCCCTGGGCTTCATGCTCCGGGTCACGGCCGGCGCCTACGCGGCCGCGGCCCCGATCTCGGAGTGGCTGCTGCTCAGCACGCTCTTCCTGGCCCTGTTCCTCGCCTTCTGCAAGCGGAGGGCGGAGATCGACCTGCTGGGGGAGGAGGCGTCGAGCCACCGCAAGAACCTGGGCCAGTACACGCCGGCCTTCCTGGACCAGGCCACCGGGGTGCTCGCGGCCTGCGCGATCATCACCTACTCCATGTACACGGTGGACGAGGAGACGGCGGCCAAGTTCGGGGAGGACAACCACCTCGTCTGGACGGTCCCCTTCGTGGTCTTCGGCCTGTTCCGCTACCTGCTCATGGTGACGCGCAAGGAGGCCGGCGGGAGCCCCACGCGGGTGCTCCTCGGGGGCGACCTGATCTTCGCGATCAACGGGCTGCTCTGGATGGCCGTGGTCGCGGCCTGCCTGTTCTCCGTCGGCTGAGCGCGCTGGCGCCTCGGCCCTCGCAGGCGACTCAGTCCTCGCCGGGATCCTCGCCTGACCCCCCGTCTGCGCCGAGGTGCTCGACCAGGAGCGCGGCGCGGCGCGCACGCCGATCCGCGGCCTGCTCGGCCGTGTGGATGATCGCCTGCTGGGGGCCCAGGGCGCCCCAGGCCTCCCTGAGGGCGTCGGCGCCCTCGCCCTCGCAGCCGGCGACCCACCGGCCCGCGAGGGCCTCCGCGCCGGCGGGGTCCCCGAAGCGGCGGGTCATGGTGGAGGCGAGCCACGGGAGACACGGGCTGGCCGCCCCCGCCGCGAGGAGGCCCTCGGCGGCCGCGAGGCGCAGGTCCACGGGGGCGCCCTCCGAGCGGAACTCCCTGAGCAGCCGCTCCACCGGCGGGGCCTCGGTGCGTCCGAGCCCCCGCACCAGGGCCACGCGCACCTCGTGGGGAGGGGGCCCGTCGAGGCGGGCGGTGAGGGCGGCCGCGGCGGTCCCCGGGGCGACCGCCGCCAGGGCCTCCGCGGCGGCGCCCGCCACGGCGTCGCTCCCGTCCAGCAGCGCCGCCTCGAGGCTGCCCGCGGCGCCCGCGCCACGGGGGCCCATGCGCTCCAGCACCTGGGCCACGTGGAGCCGCACGTAGGGGTCGTCGTCCTCCAGCGCGGCGGCGAACTCGGCCGCGGACCAGGGGCCGAGCCGGGACAGGATGAAGCGCGCGTCGTCGACGCCGCGCAGCTGGAAGTGCTCCCCGGAGAGGTCCGAGACCAGGCGCCAGAGCTCGGCGCGGAGCCGGTCCGGGGCGGGCGTGGAGCGGTCGGCGCGCCCCGCACGCCACCCCTCCATGACCCCGTTCGCGTCGTCCGCCGTGACCTCGTCGCGCCCGAGCACGAGGCGCACGACCTCGTACAGCTGCTGGTTCGCGACCTGGGCCTGGTCCCCGCCCGCTGACGCGATCGCGGCGAGGGTCGGGAGGCCGCTCAGGTTGTCCTGGGCGGCCAGGGCCCTGGCGATCCACACCACGGCGCCGGGGTCCTTCTCGTACTTGAGCCGCCGGAGGAGCTCGGGGACGGTGGCGGCCCCCCGCTCCGTGCCGGCCGCGCCCACGAGGGCCCACGCGGCGAAGGTGCGGACCGACGGCTGGTCGTGGGACGCGGCGAGGGCGAGCAGGGCGTCGGTGCCCTCGGGTCCGGGCGCCGCCCGGGCGAAGCGGCAGAGGACCTCGAGCTCGGCAGGGGCGCGGTCCTCCCGGAGGCCGGCGGCGATCGGGGCCCGCAGGTCGTCCGCCGCGGCGGTCACGTCGGCGAGCGCGGTCTGCAGGTAGCGCGGGTCGCTGGCGACCATGCCCAGGAGCCCGTCCCGGAACTCCACCGCCTCCGGGTCGAGGGGCGGCGCGCCGACGGCCTCACGGACGGCGGGGGCCTCCCCCTGGTCGCCGGCGTCGGCGACCTCCTCCGGCAGGAGCCCGGTGTCCCCGCGGAGCTCGCGGGCGCTGAGGACCCCGTCGCGCCGGGCCGCCCCGAGCTCCGAAAGGGTGGCGTCGAGCACGTCCCGGGTGGGGCGCGCGGTGACGGCCTCGGGGGCCCCGCCCGCAGGCGCCTGGGCGCCGGATCCACCGGCGCGGGACTCATCGGGCTGGGACGGGCCGCAGGCGACGAGCGTGAGGCTCCAGAGCAGGCCGGGGACCAGGCGGGCCCGGGCGCTGCGCGGAGGGCCAGCGACCTTCGGCCCGGCGCCCGGCGAGCGGCGCGGCCTCGCCCCGCCCTCGCTCATCGCGGCGCCACCGTGACCCTGTGGACCAGCTCGGCGTCCTCGAAGGGGTCGGTCACCTCGCCGAGCTCCCGCGCGAGCCCCGTGGCCGGGTCCCGGTAGTAGGGGGAGCGCTTGTAGACGAGCACCACCTCGACGCCGCCCGTGGCATCGGGGTCGTCGATGGTCAGGGTGCGGGACTCGCCGAAGTGCAGGAGCGTGCTCTGGATGTCCTTCTCGTGGCGGTAGGGGTCGCGGATCCGGTGGAGGTGGCGCCAGGGGCCGCCGCCGGTCGCCACGCCGTGGGCGTCGAGGTCGGCGCCGGCGTCGGGCAGCGGCCGCCACCAGACGTCGGAGGCGCGGCTCCGCTCGTCCGTGGGGTAGGAGTGCCCGCCGCGGACGTTGGAGACGGTGACGGCGGCGAGGCCCGCGGCGTCCCGCGCGCCGGTGAACGTCACGGCGGAGCGCACCATCTCGATGTAGTGGCCGCCGGGCATGGTGTGGATGCGTCCGCTCTTCGGGGTGCCGTCCCGGTAGGGCATGTGGCACTCCATGCAGCCCTCGTTGTGCTCGGCGAAGGGCGTGGCCTTCCACTGCTGCACGGTCTTGTGCTGGTCGTGGCAGCCGGAGCAGAGCTCGACCCGCTGGAGCTCACGCCGCGTGGTCGGCTGGCAGGCGGCCCGCGGGTTGTCGATCTTGCCCGCCATCTTGCCGTCGGGCAGCAGGTGGCAGGTCAGGCAGTCCACGCCCTCGGCCCGGCGGGCGGAGCGGGGCAGGACGCGCTCGCCGAGCCCGGTCTCGAACACGGGGCGCGGCGCGTGGCAGTCGATGCAGTCCTTGTTCGCGAACTGGTCGGACTGGACGCGCACGTCCTCGTTGAGCCACGAGTTGGCGTGGGGGGAGGCGGCCCACTCGTCCCAGATCTGGGTGTGGCACTCGCGGCACTGCTCCGAGGACACCCACTCCGACGGGGTCTGGGCACTGGCGGTCTCCTCCGGGCCCCCGACGAGGGCGGAGAGGAACCAGCTCGCGAGGACGAGCACCAGGATTCCGAGGGCGATTCGCATGACCTTGTGTAGGCCAAGGGTACGGCGCGGGTCACGCGAGGAAAGGGAGGACCCGCGCCCCGCATCGAGGCAGGTGCGGTCCGGCGACGCGCCGGAGCCCTCGGGGCGGCCCGGGGCTGGGGGCGGCCGCGGACCCGGGGCGGCAGCAAGCCCGGGGCGGCAGCAAGCCCGGGGCGGTGGGGCCTCAGGCACCGCGTCCGACCCGTGGACCTCTTCCCGCACACGCCCCACGTCGAGGTCGTCTTCACCCTGGAGCGGGTC
>JASFWR010000362.1:0-3824 GCA_050049155.1 Planctomycetota bacterium
CGACCTCGAGCTGGCGTGGACCTACGACGCGGGGAAGGCGATCACCTCGTCGCCCGTGGTCTCCGGCGGCCGCGTCTTCTTCGGCTCGGACGACCACGCCCTGCACTGCGTGGACGCCGCGACCGGGGAGGCCCGCTGGCGCTTCGCCACCGAGGACCTGATCGAGGCCCCGCCCCTGGTGCTCGGGGACACGGTCTTCGTGGGGAGCAACGACACGTTCTTCTACGCCGTCCACGCGGACAGCGGCGAGCTGCGCTGGAAGGCCCCGACCATGGACAAGATCCTGGGCGGCGCGAACCACGTGCGAGTGGGGGAGCGGGACGTGGTCGTGGTCGGCTCCTACGACAACCACCTCTACGCCTTCGACGCGGCCACGGGCGAGCAGCTCTGGGCCTACGAGACGGCCAACTACGTGAACGGCACCCCGGCCATCGACGACGGGCGCGCCATCTTCGGGGGCTGCGACGCGATCCTGCACGTGGTGGACGTGACGAAGGGGGAGCGGGCCTCGGCGGTGGAGCTGGGGGGCGACTGCCACATCGCCGGCTCGGCGGCCTTCGTGGACGGGCGGGCGTACTTCGGCCACTACGGCAACCAGTTCGTCTGCGTCGACGTGGCGAAGGGCGAGGTGGTGTGGACCTACGACTCGCCGCGGCAGGCGTTCTTCTCGTCGCCGGCGATCACCGCGGATCGGGTGGTCTTCGGCGGCCGGGACCGGCACCTGCACTGCGTGCGCCGGTCGGACGGCGAGCCCCTGTGGAAGTTCCGCACGCGCCGGAAGGTGGACGGGTCGCCGGTGGTGGCGGGGGACGCCGTCGTCTTCGGGTCGGACGACGGGCGCATGTACGTGCTGGGCCTCGAGGACGGGGCGGAGCGCTGGAGCTACGACATCGGCGAGCCGGTGCTCTCCTCGCCCGCCGTGGTCGACGGGCGCGTCTACATCGGCGCCAACGACGGTCAGCTCTACTGCTTCGGCGCCGCCGCTGGAGCGGGCGGAGGGAAGCGTGACGCCGGGGAGGGTGGGCGATGAGGCGCCTGGACGAGGACGCCGCGGCCGGAGAGGAGGCACGGGAGCCGACTCACGAGCCGGCCTCGGGCGCCGCCGCGGAGAAGACGACCGTCGGCAACTACTTCATCTCCAACTACCCGCCCTACTCGTTCTGGAACGAGGGCGCGCTGGGCGCGTTGGAGCAGCGCCTGCAGGCGCCGCCCGAGGACGGCCGCCCCCTGGGCGTCTACGTGCACGTGCCCTTCTGCCGGAAGCGCTGCGACTTCTGCTACTTCAAGGTCTACACGGACAAGAACTCCAAGGAGGTCCGCCGCTACCTGGCCGGCGTCGCACGGGAGCTCGACAACTACGCGGGCGTGCCCTACCTCGCGGGCCGCGCGCCCCGCTTCGTGTACTTCGGCGGCGGGACCCCGAGCTACCTGTCCACGGGGCAGCTGGAGGAGCTGTTCGGCGCCCTGCGCGAGCGGCTGGACTGGTCGCAGGTGGAGGAGGTCACCTTCGAGTGCGAGCCGGGGACGCTCTCCCTGCCCAAGCTCCAAACCCTGCGCGACCTCGGCGTGACGCGCCTCTCCCTCGGGGTGGAGAACTTCGACCCCGCCATCCTCGAGAGGAACAACCGCGCCCACCGGGCGGAGGAGATCCACCGCACCTTCGGGTTCGCCCGCGAGGTGGGCTTCCCCCAGGTCAACATCGACCTCATCGCGGGGATGATCGGGGAGACGGACGAGAACTGGGCGGCGTGCGTGGAGCGGACCCTGGAGCTGGGGCCGGACAGCGTGACCATCTATCAGATGGAGGTGCCCTACAACACGACCATCTACCGGCGGATGAAGGACGATGCCACCGACGAGGCGCCGGTGGCGGACTGGGCGACCAAGCGGCGCTGGGTGAGCGAGGCCTTCGCGGCGCTCGGAGCGGCGGGCTTCGAGCAGTCCAGCGCGTACACGGCGTACAGGGGAGACGGCACGAGCTTCCTCTACCGCGACTCCCTGTGGCACGGGGCCGACATGCTCGGCCTCGGCGTGTCGTCCTTCTCGCACCTGGGCGGCGTCCACTTCCAGAACGAGCCGTCCTTCGGCGGCTACCTGGACCGCGTCGAGCGCGGCGAGCGGCCCACGTCCCGGGCCTACGTGCTCGGGGACGACGAGCGCCTCGTCCGCGAGTTCGTCCTGCAGCTGAAGACCGGCGCGGTGGACGCGGGTGCCTTCCGCGCGAAGTTCACCGTGGACCCCCTGGAGCGGTTCGCGGACGCCCTCGCGGGGCACCAGCGCGCGGGGATGCTCACCGTGGACGGGGACCGGATCCGTACGACCCCGGAGGGCCTGCTGGTGGTGGACACGCTGCTGCCGGCCTTCTTCCGACCCGAGCACATCTCGGACCGCTACGTCTGAGCCTCTCGCGGCCCGTGCGGATCCTCCAGCTGACCCCCGGCACCGGCGACTTCCTCTGCGGGAGCTGCCTGCGCGACAACGCGCTCGTCACGGCGCTCCGGGAGCGCGGGCACGACACGCTGATCGCGCCCCTCTACCTGCCCTTCGCCCTGGAGCGAGAGGACGGGGGCGGCTTGGAGGGGGTCGAGGAATCGATCCACATGGGGGGGATCAACGTCTACCTCCAGCAGAAGCTCGGCCTGTTCCGGCGGCTGCCGCGCTTCCTGCACGACCGCCTGGATTCGCCGGGGCTCCTGCGCTGGGCCGCCGGGCACTCGAGGATGACCGCCACGCCGGGCCTCGGGGCGCTGACCCTGTCCATGCTCCGCGGGGAGGAGGGCCGCCAGCGCGCGGAGCTGGCGCGGCTCGTGGAGTGGGCTGCGGAGCTGCCGCGGCCGGACGTCCTGCTGCTCTCCAACGTGATGCTGATCGGGCTCGCGCGCGAGCTGAGGGCGGCGCTCGGCTGCCCGGTGGTGTGCACCATGCAGGGGGAGGCGCCCTTCCTGGACGCCCTGGACGACCGGCACCGGGACCGCTGCTGGGCGACCCTCGCCGAGCGGGCGCGGGAGGTGGACGGCTTCCTCGCCGTGAGCCGCTACACGGCGGACCTGATGACGGAGCGGCTGTCCCTCGACCCCGGCCGCGTCCGGGTCGCGTGGAACGGCGCCGACCTCGACGGGATCGGGCCCGCGCCCTCGCGGCGGGATCCCGAGAGGCCGGCCGTGGGCTACCTCGCGCGCATGTGCCGGGACAAGGGCATCGACCGCCTGGTGGAGGCCTTCCTGCTGCTGAAGGAGCGCCATCCCGCGGCGCGCCTCGTGGCCGCCGGCGTCGTCCTCAACGAGGACCGCGCGCCGCTGGAGCGGCTGCGCCGGCGCGTGGAGGCGGCGGGCCACGGCCCCGACGTGGAGCTCCTCGGGCCGGTCGACCGGGAGGGGAAGGTCGACCTCCTGCAGCGCGTCGACGTGCTCTGCGTCCCCGCCACCTACGGGGAGTCCTTCGGGCTCTACCTCCCGGAGGCCTGGGCCGCCGGGCTCCCGGTGGTCCAGCCCCGCCACGGAGGCTTCACCGAGCTCGTGGAGCACACCGGCGCCGGCGTCCTGTACGACCCCGGGGACCCGGCGGCCCTCGCGGCCGCCCTCGGCGACCTCCTCGGGGACCCCGCCCGCCGCGCCGCCCTCTCGGACCGGGCCCTCGACGCCGCGGGTGAGTTCACCCGCGCGCGCATGGCCGAGCGGGTCGAGGCGGCTCTCGAGGGATTCATGGGCGTCCGCTGAACCGGGAAGCACCTCGCTCGACCCCCTTTGACAGAGAGCACTTCCTGGGTGGACGCTTCGAGGCCGATCGACGCCATCCGCGCGTTCCTCGGGTTCCGCTACAATCGA
>JASFWR010000363.1:0-3820 GCA_050049155.1 Planctomycetota bacterium
CTCGCCGCGGGCAACGGCGCGGTCGTCACCCAGCGGGAGAACGAGCTCTTCCTGCTCGACGGGTTCGTCGGCGCCTACGCGAGCATCCCCCTGGAGGGGGGGTGGCGGGTGTACGGCGGGACCGGACCGGTGATGCAGTACGCCGGCGTCGACACCGAGGACCTCGACCAGCCCCTCGGCACCGAGGCGGACTCCCTCGACGGCTTCGGCGGCGGCTGGTACGCCCGCGCGGGGGTCGAGCTGGAGTTCGACGGCCCGCTGCTCATCGGCCTCGGGGTCCGCTGGGTCGACTCCTTCGCGGACCTCGGCCCGGACCTCAACGACCTCTTCCTGGACGGCGTCCAGTTCGGCCTCACGCTGTCGCAGGCGTACTAGGCGCCCCACGCGACCCCGCCCGACCTCCTCCCGAGGCCCCATGAAGCTCTCGATCCCCGCCCTCGCGCTCCTCCTCCTGCTCCCCTCGGCCCCGGGCTGCGTCACCGTGGACGCGGAGACGAACGAGGTGATCCCGCGCGGCGACCAGCGCTACCCCTTCTCCATCGTGAAGGAGAAGGCGGAGCTCCTCGAGCTCGGCATGACCAAGCTGCAGGTCCTCGCCACCCTCGGCTCCGCCGCGGAGAAGGACGACCGCGGGGACGTGTGGGTCTACCTGCCGGAGCGGCCGGCGCTGCTCGTGCCCTCGAAGGCGCTCAAGCTGCACTTCGAGGACAACCGCCTGACGGACTTCGGCTACCACTCGATCGTCCTCGGCGCCCAGCTCTAGGCCGGACGGCCCGCCCCGCGCGGGCCCCGCGCCCAACACTGCGCCGTACACCGCCCCTTCCGCTGCGCCGTACACTGGGCCCGATGCTGCTCCTCACCCTGCTCTCCCTCGCAGCCTCGGCGCCCCAGGAGGCCGCCGAGGCGCGGGCGCCGCGCGCCAAGGCCCCCGCGGGGATGGTCTGGGTCGAGCCCGGCACGTTCACCATGGGCTGGGACGGGGAGGAAGGCCGGCCCGACGAGCGGCCGGCCCACCGGGTGCGGGTCGACGGCTTCTGGATGGACCAGACCGAGGTCACCAACCGGCAGTTCGCGCGCTTCGTCGAGGCGACGGGCTACCGCACGACCGCGGAGCTCGTGCCCTCCTGGGAGGAGCTCGCGGCGCAGCTCCCCCCCGGGACGCCCGAGCCGCCCCCCGGCACGCTCGTGGCGGGCTCCCTCGTCTTCCGCAAGACCCCCGGGCCCGTGGACCTGCGCGACTACTCCCAGTGGTGGGCGTGGACCCCGGGCGCGGACTGGCGCCACCCGCTGGGGCCCGGCAGCTCCATCGAGGGCATGGACGCCCACCCCGTGGTCCACGTGTCGTGGTTCGACGCGGCGGCCTACGCCGAGTGGGCGGGCAAGCGCCTGCCCACGGAGGCCGAGTGGGAGCGGGCGGCGCGGGCGGGCGCCGACGGCCAGCGCTACATCTGGGGCGCGGAGCTCGTGCCGGAGGGCGTCCACCGGGCGAACATCTGGCAGGGCCGCTTCCCCTTCGAGAACACCCTCACCGACGGGTACGACGTCGCGGCCCCGGTGGGGAGCTACCCCCCCAACGCCCTCGGGCTGTACGACCTCGGGGGGAACGTCTGGGAGTGGACCAGCGACCAGTTCCAGCCGGACCTCTACGAGCAGCGCGTCCGCGCGAGCGGGAAGGGCGCCGTGATCGTCAACCCGCGCGGGCCCGAGCGGGCGGCGGACCCGCGGAACCCCTACGCGCGCAACTCGTACGTGCAGAAGGGTGGCTCCTTCCTCTGCCACGCCGACTACTGCTCCAGCTACCGGCCGAGCGCCCGCATGTCGACGCCGCCGGACAGCGGGATGAACCACCTCGGCTTCCGCTGCGTGACCACCCCCGAGCTGTGGCGGACCCACCTCGAGCGCCGCCGCCGCGCGGAGGAGTCGGCGGGCGAGGGGCCCAGTGGCGAGGATGCCGGTGACGAGGAGACCGGCGGCGAGGCCGAAGAGGGCAAGGGCGGCTGAGCCGCCGCGCCCGCCCCGCTCCTACCGCTCCCGCTCGTCCCCGGGCGCCGACCCGGCGGCGCGCCCGCCGATCCAGAGGGCCACCAGGCCGCCGATGAGGATCGCCACGTAGAGCTGGCCGACCACCGCCTCGGTGGCGGACAGGAACTGCGCCGACGGCGTCACGGGCACCACGTCGCCGTAGCCCAGCGTGGTGAGGGTGACGAAGCTGAAGTAGACGAACGACGTGTGGAGCCCCTGGGCGCTCTCGCCGAGGCGCTCGAGGAGCGCGACGCCGCCCTGCTGGTAGGAGCCGGGCGCGAGGCACTCCGTCACGATGTGGAGCTCGGCGAAGGTGAGGGCGATCAGGAGGTAGACGTTGATCCCGCCCATGATCGTGTCGCTGCTGGCGGAGCGCTCCCGGACGAGGGTCCGCAGCAGTGAGCCCGTGAGGACCGCGAGGTACACGGCGCCGAGGCTCGCCTTCAGGAGGGTCTCGTCGAGCTCCTCGTCGAGGATCACCCGCGCGAGCCACTGGGCCAGCAGGTTCGCGAGCACGAGGGCGGCGGTCACGGCGAGGACCTTGCGCCCCTCGCTGGCGACCCAGAGGCCGGCCACGAGGACGAGGGTGAAGCCCACGCGGAGCAGCGACCCGCCGACGTCGCTGGTGCCCACGACCGGGATGAGGAGGATGAAGACGATGAGCGCCGCGAGGAGCGTGCCGAAGGGCGCGCGGCGATCGCGGTCCTCCGGGCCCTGCGCGGGCCCGAAGGACGTCCCGTCCCCGTGATCCCTCACCGCGCACCCTCCGGCAGCGCCGCGAGGGTCCGGGCGGCCCACTCCAAGGCCCTGGGCTGGCGCGGCGGCTCCCCTGCGGGGAAGGGCGTCGAGGTGAGGTCGGAGGACGGCATCCACGGGGAGCCTAGACGGAAGGGCGCCGGCGAGCGAGGGCCCGAGGTGCCTTCGGCTCCGGAGCCGCTCCGGCGCGGGCGGATCGCGGGTCGGCACGCCGCGCGGGGTTCCCTTATGCTCCCCTCCTCTCCCTCCCCCAGAGCTCGCGTCGACCCCCATGCACCACCGTCCCCTCCGCGCCCTCCTCGGCGCCGCCGCGCTCGGCGGCGCGCTCCTCGCCGTCAGCTGCCAGCAGGACCCCGCGGGCGCCTCCGGAGGCCTCCGCATCGCCTACGTCTCCAACGGCGTGGACCCCTTCTGGGACGTGGCGGCCGCCGGCGCGCGCGCGGCGGAGACCGAGTTCGGCGTCGACGTGGAGGTCGTCTTCCCCTCGCCCTCCACCGTGGAGGTCCAGCAGCAGAAGGTGCAGGACCTGCTGGTCCGCGGCATCGACGGCCTGGCCATCAGCCCCGTCGACGCGGAGAACATGACCCCGTTCCTGGACGAGATCGCCGGCCGGGTCCAACTCATCACCCACGACTCGGACGCCCCGAAGTCGAAGCGCCGCTGCTTCATCGGCGTGGACAACTACGAGGCCGGCCGGGCCTGCGGGGAGCTCCTCGTGGAGGCCCTCCCCGATGGGGGCGAGGTCGCGATCTTCGTGGGTCGCCTCGAGCAGGACAACGCGCGCCTGCGGCGCCAGGGCGTCATCGACGCCCTGCTCGGCCGGAGCTCGGATCCCACCCGCAGCGACGCCGTGGACGCCGAGCTCTCGGGCAACGGGTTCACCATCGTCGCCACCCGCACCGACGACTTCGACTCGGCCAGGGCCAAGTCGAACGTGGAGGACACCCTGGTCAAGCACCCCGACCTCGCCGGGGTCGCCGGCCTGTTCGCGTACAACGCGCCCGCCTGCGTGGAGGCCCTGCGGGGCGCCGGCCGCCTCGGC
>JASFWR010000365.1:0-3806 GCA_050049155.1 Planctomycetota bacterium
CTCTTCGTTTCGTCCTGTGACGGCAGCGGCGGCGCGCTGCTCCAGGGAGGCGGTGACGGTGGCTCGGGAGAGGTCGAGGCGGGACGCGGCTACTTCCGCGCCGCGACCTTCGGCAATGACGGCTTCTGGACCGAGGCCGCGCAGCTTCCCCAGGGCCTCGTGGAGGCCGACTTCACGACGAGGGATGCGCTCGGCGCGGGCCTGCAGATCGACGACCTCGCGCTCGACCCCGCCGAGACCGCCGACCTCGTTGCGGAGCTCGGGACGGACCTCTCGCCGGCGAACGCTCCGCGGCTCAACGATCCGCTCTTCTTCCAGGAGCTGCTGGCGCGGAACGCGTTCATCGGCCTCATCGCCGATGACGCGGACGGGGACGCGTTTGTCGACGGCGACGGAGGGGACACGCTCGGCTTCTCGTGTGCGCTGTGCCACTCGCTGGCCGACGGCGCGGTCTTCGATGGACCCGGCTCCGGCGGTCCGCTGACGGGATCGATCGGCGCGCCCATCGACGGACCGGCCAACCTCAACCTCGACCACGGCCTGCTGCTCTCCGCGGCGCGCAACTCACGGGCCCTCTACCCCCAGCTCCCCCTGACGCTGGCGGCGATCGGTGGGACGCCGATCGCGCGAGCGGGGGCGACCGTCCCGTTCAACGCGTCGGAGGCGACAGTGGACGCCTTGCTCCTCGACCTGGATGCGTATCCGATCGGCCAGGTGGACGTCCTGCCCGACGGCATCGGGGCGCCCGTGACGATCCCGGCCGTCTACGGGGTGCGCCCCGCCGCGCCCTACGGCGTCGCGGGTGAGTTCGACCGCCTGGTGGACGTGATCAACTTCAACGCTCTGGTCTGCCTGGACCCCTCGGTGGTGCTCGACGCCGCGGGAGCGGAGTTCCTCGACGCCTTCGCCCCCGGCATCGGGACGCAGATCACGAACGAGACCGCGAGCATCTACGCGGAGACCGGGGTCGCGGCGCCGCCCGGGGGCTTCCCCTACGTCGACGCTCCCCTGGGGCCGGAGACGGGGTCCGCGGCCTACCCCTTCGGCCGTCGCCTGGACGAGGACACGCTGCGGGCGATGGCGGTCTACCTGCAGGAGCTGCGCGCCCCCGCACCGCCGGTGGGCGACCCGGGGGCGATCCAGCGGGGCGAGGTGATCTACGGGGTCGAGTGTGCGGGCTGCCATGGCGACCCGGCCGAGCCCCGGCCGCTCGCACGGGTCCCCCTCGACGTGATGCAGGTCAATGGCGCTCCCTCGACCCTGCTCGTCCGCGGCTTCCCCTGCTGTCGACCTACGACGACCGCGTCGTGCTCTTCGACCGGATCTACGCGGCAACCCAGGTTCCTTCCCTGCCCCGTGAGCTCGCGACCCCCCAGCTGGCGGGCGTGTTCCTGCGCAGCCCGCTGCTCCATGACGGGTCCGTGCCGGACCTCGAGGCGCTGCTCGACGCCGCCCGCGGGCCGGCGGCACCGCACGCGTTCTACGTGCCGCTGACGGACCGGGCGGACCTCATCGAGTTCCTGACGCGGCGCCCGTAAGGCCCGTCGAGTCCGCGTCCCGCGGAGCTTCGCCAGGGAATGGGGGGCCAGTGCCCCTCAGCGGACGAGCCGGTCGGCCCAGTCGAGCCACAGGGTCCAGTCCTCGGGCAGCACGCTGTGGACGCCCTCGCGAACGTGGTAGGCGGGCAGGGTCCCGACGAGCTCGCCGGTGTCGGGGAAGCCCGCGGCCTCGAACTCATCCGCGCCGAGGAGCTCCCACGCGGGGGCGGCGGCCTCGACGGCCTCGAACTCGCCGAGGGGATCCGCCCACTCGTCCTCGATCGCCGAGCAGACCAGCAGCGGGCGCGGGGCGATGAGGGCGAGGAGGAAGTGCTGGTCGAGGGGGAGGTGCTCCTCTCGATCGGCGAAGGACCAGAAGTCCTCGGTGAACCAGTAGCCGAGCACCCGGACGATCCGCTCCACCGTCTCGCCGCGCGCGGGCCGCGAGAGCGCGGCGCCGCCGCACCCCGAGTGGTTCGAGATGACGCCGGCGAAGCGCTCGTCGTAGGCGCCGGCGACCAGCGCGGTCTTGCCGTTCCTGGAGTGCCCGTGGACCACGACCCGGTTCCCGTCGATCCTCGGGTTCTCCACGAGGTGGTCGAGGGCGCGCGAGAGGCCCCAGGCCCAGGCGCGGATCGTCCCCCAGCTGGGCTCTCCGGGGGACGCCGGAGCCGACTTCGCGCGCGGGCCGCGGATCCCGTCCTCGGTGGTCCAGGTGTCGGGGTCGATGTCGCCGTGATAGATGGTCGCGACCGCCCAGCCCCGGGCGATGGCCTGGTCGTAGGCCCAGCGCTCGGCCTTCATCCCGCGCTGAGCGTCGTTCGCCCTGCCGCCCTCGCCACCGCGGCTGTCCGGCATCCACGACTCGCTGAGCAGGACCGCCGGGTCGTGGGTCGTCGCGTGGTTGCCGCAGAAGTTGAGCCCCAGGAAGCAGGGCGCGTCCTCCACGCCGACAGGCGAGACGATGAGGACGTCCATCGAGACCCCCTCACCGAGGTGCAAGCGCACCTGCTCACGCCAGGCCAGGCCGTCCTCGGTGGGACCCTCCTCGAGGAGAACGGCGCGCACCTCTGGCGGCGCTCCGGGCGCCGTCCCGTAGACGTAGTGCTCCACCGTGCGGGCGATCTCGGGGCGGCGGGCCTCGAGCCAGTCGCGCTCGGTCCTGACGCGCTCTCCGGTGGAGAGGGTCAGGAGCTCCGGGAGGCCCGCCGTGGCCGGGAGGTCCGTGGGGTCGACGTAGGGCGCCTCCTGGTCGAGCTCCGGGAGCTTGAGGGGCGCGCTGCAAGCGAAGAGCACGCTCGCCCCTGCGAGCCATCGGGCCCTCACGAGGTCGCCCCGTCCGCGGGGTAGCGCAGTCCCCACTGGCCCCGGAGCTCGTCCAGGGTCCGCGCGATCTCGAGGGTCTCGTCCAGGGGGACCTCGGCGCACTCGAGCGCGCCGGCGGCCAGGGCTTCTCCCACGGCGACCGCCTCGTGGGTGTAGCCGTTCCCCAGGTAGGGGTGGCGCTCCCGCTCGCCGTTGACGATCAGCTCCTGGGCCTGCCAGAAGTCGGGGACCTCGATGGAGCCCTCGGTGCCCGAGATCGTCACCCGGTGGGGCGTCTCGGTCCGGGTGGCCGACGACATGCGCGCCAGGGCGCCGGAGTCGTAGCGGAAGAGGTACGCCGACTGCTCGTCCACGCCCGTCTCCCCGATGTGCGCCGAGGAGTGCAGCTCCGCCGGACCGCCGCCGAAGACCATGCGGGCGTAGGCGACGCAGTAGATGCCGACGTCGAGCAGGGCGCCTCCGCCCAGGGCCGGGTCGAAGAGCCGGCCCATCGGGTCGAGCTCGGTGCGGAAGCCGAAGTCGCAGTCCAGCTGGCGAGGTTCCCCGATGGCGCCGCTTGCGAGGAGCTCCCGAACGCGACGGGTCGCGGGCAGGAAGCGGGTCCACATGGCCTCGCACAGGAAGGTCCCCGCGCTGCGGGCGGCGGCGACCATCTCCTCTCCCTCCCGGGCGTTCATGGCAAACGGCTTCTCGCACAGCACCGCCTTCCCTTCGGCGATGCAGGCGAGGGTGTTCTCCCGGTGGAGGACGTGGGGGGTGGCGATGTAGATCGCATCCACCTCCGGGTCGCGGGCGAGCTCGTCGTAGCTCCCGTGGGCTCTCGCGGCGCCATGCTCCTCCGCGAAGGCCGCGGCGGTCTCGCGAGACCGGCTCCCGACCGCGCGCAGCTCCCCGTTGTCCGCGGCGCGGAGGCCGAGCGCGAACTTCGCGGCGATCGTGCCG
>JASFWR010000364.1:0-3806 GCA_050049155.1 Planctomycetota bacterium
CTCGTCCGCGGTCGCGAGGAAGGGCCCCGCCGGGCAGAACGTCTCGCAGGACTTGCCGCGCTGCCACTGGCCGTCGGCGAACTGGAAGTCCCGGGCGCTGACGTCGTTGACGTTGCAGTAGCCCAGCACGTGGTCCATGGCGTCCTCGGCCTTCACGCGGCTCGCGGTGCGGCCGATCACGACGCCGAACTCGGCCTCGTAGTCCACCTCCTTCGCGCCCGGGGGCAGCACGACGTCGGCCTCGGGGCCGACCACGCAGCTGGAGAACTTGCTGAAGACCAGGGGCAGCTCCGGGATGTCCATCCCGCTCTCCTCGGCGTGGTCCCGGTAGTTGAGGCCGATGCAGATGACCTTGCCCGGCCGCGGGACCGGCGCCTCGAGGGTCACGCTGCCCAGGGGGACGATGGCGCCCGCCGCCGCGAGCTCGTCCATCCGGCTCTCCGCTCCGTCGACGAGGCGCCGCGCGGCCTGGTGCGGCGCGCCGTCCAGGTCGCACCAATCGAGCGGCCCGTCGGCCGCGGGGAGCTCGGCGGCCGCGTGGTTGAAGTCCAGCACCAGGTCGTCGGGGAGGAGAGCGCCGGTGGAGAGGGCGCCGTCGCGCAGGAAGGAAACGAGCTTCATGGTCTTCAGGAGGGCTGGAATCGACCCGCGGAGGGCCCCGGTCCGGGTTTCGGGCGAACCAGCATAGCGCCGCCGAACGGGGCCGCCCTGGCCGGGATCGGGAGTTCCTCCCCAGCCCGGCAGCAAGGGCCGCTAGGGTGCCCCCATGAGCGACACGAACACGATCGTCGACGGCGCCGTCGTGACGATGCACTACAAGCTGACCCTCGACGACGGGCAGATCATCGACTCCTCGGAGGGCCAGGATCCCCTCCCCTACCTGCACGGCGCGAACAACATCGTCCCGGGCCTCGAGGCCGCCATGACCGGCAAGGCCGCCGGCGAGTCCTTCGAGGTCAGCGTCGCCGCCCAGGAGGGGTACGGCCCCCGCATCGACGAGGCCGTCCAGACCGTCCCGCGCGACCGCTTCCCCGCGGACGCCGAGCTCCAGGCCGGCCTCCAGTTCCAGGCCACCGACCCGGACGGCAACCCGCTCATGGGCACGATCACCCAGGTGGAGGGCGACGACGTCACCGTCGACTTCAACCACCCGCTCGCCGGCCAGACGCTCAACTTCTCCATCGAGGTGGTCGAGGTCCGCGAGGCCACCGAGGAGGAGAAGCAGCACGGCCACGTGCACGGCCCGGGCGGCCACCAGCACTGACCCCGGCCCCTACGGAGCGAGGGCGGGCCGCGATCGATCGCGGCCCGCCCTCGCTCGTGCATCGCCGGCCCGCCCGCCCGGGCAGACCGCGCCTACAGGCGGCTCGGTCCCCGGTCAGACCGTGGAGGTCGTGGAGACGGTGCAGCGCGACAGCGTCTCCTCCGTCAGCTCCAGCCCGACCCCGGGCTCGGTCGGCAGCTGGTAGTAGCCGTCCACCACGTCGATGGGCTCGACCCAGATGTCCTTGATGGACTCGTAGCAGTTCTCGAGCATCGGGCAGTGGGGCGTCGCCGCCGCCAGCTGGCTGTGGAGCTTCTGCTGCACGTTGGTGTGGGGGACGATCGGCAGGTCGTGGGCGCCGGCGAGCGCCGCCACCTCGAGCCACTCGTCGATGCCCAGGAGCTTGGTGGCGTCCGCCTGCACGATCCCCACGGCGCCGGACTCGATGTAGTCCCGGAAGGCGTACTTGGTGAAGATCGTCTCCCCCACCGCGACGGGGATGGAGATGGCCTGCTGCAGCTCGGCGTGGGCCTTGACGTTCTCGGGCACCATGGGCTCCTCGAGCCAGAACACGTCGAAGTCCGCGAGCTTGCCGCCCCAGAAGCGCGCCGTGTTCAGGGTCCAGGCGCAGTTCACGTCGGTCATGATCCGGATCTTCGGGCCCACGGCGTCCCGCACCGCGCCGATGCGGTCGTAGTCCTCGCGCGGGTCCTCGCGGCCGAGCTTGATCTTGACCGCGTGGAAGCCCCGGTCGATGAGCGCCTTCGCGTCGCGCACCAGGTCCTCCTGGCTCCAGGTGAGCCAGCCGCCGTCGGTGCTGTAGGCGAGGACCTTGTCCCGGGCCGCGCCGAGGTAGTGCCACAGCGGCATCCCCGCGCGCTTGCACTGGATGTCCCAGAGGGCGAACTCCACGGCGGCGATGCCCACCCGCGACGCGCCGACCCGGCCCACGAAGTGGTTCGTCAGGAACATCTCCTGCACCAGCGCCTTGCGCTGGGTGATGTCCTTGCCGATCAGCACCGGCGCGTAGTTCTCCTCCACCATCACCTGCGCCGCGCGCAGGCCCGGGGTGTAGGACCAGTTGGTGCCGACGCCGATGACGCCCGCGTCGGTGTGCAGGCGGACCGTGAGGAACTCCACCTCGTCCACCTTGCTCTGGGAGTCGGTGATCTGGCGCTGCTGGAGCGGGACGCGCAGGAACGCGGTCTCCACCTTGGTGATCTTCGGGCCCATGGTCGTCAGGGAATCAGCTGTCGAGGTCGGAGGTGTCGAGGGTGCCCGCGGCGTGGAGCGCGCGGAAGCGGCGGAGGGTCTCGGCGATGCCGTCGCGGATGGACGTGTTCGGCAGGCCCGGGAGGACCTCGCCGATGCGCGCGCCGTCGATGGCGCCGGGGACGGGCAGCTCGCCGCCCTCGACCCGCACGAGCTCGCGGGCCGCGGGCTCCTGGGCGCAGAGCTCCTCCACGAAGGCCGTGACCGCGATGGACTCGCCCGCCAGGTTGAACACGTGGGCCCCGTCGGGGCCGCGGTCGGCGGCGGCGATGAAGGCGTCCGCGCAGTCGCCGGCGTAGAGGAAGTCGGTGCGGCCGCCGAAGCCCACCGTGTACGGGCGGCCGACGACCGCGGCCTTGATGGCCTTGGTGGGGCCGCTGGTCATGCCCTGGTCCCGGCCGACGCCGTAGACGGTCAGGGGGCGGAGCCCCACGCTCGACGTGCCGTGCTCCAGGAAGGACACCCGCGCGGTGCCCTCGTTGGCGAGCTTGTAGACGCCGTAGTGGGTGTTCGGGGTCGGGGAGGCGTTCTCGCAGGGCGCCCCGCCGGCGCGGTCCTCGTCCTCGCGCTCGTAGACCGCCGCGCTCGAGGCGTACGCCACGCGCTGGATGCCGCGCTTGGCCGCCTGCTCGAAGACGTTCACCGTGCCGAGCACGTTGACCGTCGCCCCCTTCATGGGGTCGGCGCGGCAGAAGGGCACCTGCAGGCCGGCGAGGTGGACGATGTGGTCCACGCCGTGCTCGTCCATGCAGGCCCCGAGCGCCGCGGGGTTGGCGATGTCGCCCTGGACGAACGACACCCGGGCCAGCGCCTCGGGGCCGAGCAGGTCACGGATCCGCCGCGGCTCCGTGCCGAGGTCGAAGACCACCGGGTGGTCGCCCTTCTCGAGCAGGCGCTCGACGACCCAGGCGCCGATGCAGCCGAGGGCGCCGGTGACGAGGTAGGTGCGGTCGCTCATGGTGCTCCGAAGCTAACCGCTTCGCGGGCCGCGCGGTGGACGAGTCCCGCATGTCCGGGCCGCGCGCAGCGTCCCCGAATCGCCTCGCTGCTCCGTCGCCGGGAAAGAGAGCAGGCTCCCTCGGGGCTGACTCACTCCGGGCCGGGGCCTTCGAGGGGCAGGATCCAGTCCCAGCCCTCGGCCCGGGCGAGGTCCACGTCGGGGTCCACCAGGGGGCGGAAGGGGCGACCGTTCAGGGCGCAGTAGGAGCGGGCGTACACCGCGACGTCCCCGTGGCCCTGGGCCTCCGCCCTGGCCCGCAGCTCGCGCGCG
>JASFWR010000367.1:0-3802 GCA_050049155.1 Planctomycetota bacterium
CGGGAGCGACGTGTTCATCGGCACCTCGGGCACCTTCAGCATCACGGTGGACCTCACGGACGTGCCGAGCCCGCGCGACGGCGTCAGCTTCCCGAACCCGGGTCACTACTCCACCGCGGTCCTCTCGGGAGAGACCTGGTACTGGCAGTGCTGGTACAGGGACCAGGCCGTTGGCGTCGGGGAGAGCAACTTCTCGGAGTCGATCGCCATCACCTTCCAGTAGCCCCGCGCCACCACTCGACGCACGGCGCCCGCCTGCCCCTCCGGCAAGCAGGCGCCGTGCCGTTCGGAGCTCCCTCGGCCCCTCGCCGTCATGCGGCCGGAGCCAGCGAGCCCGGAGCCAGCGGGCGAGGTACGCAGGTACCCCCGCAGCGGTGGCCGGAGCGTGCGCCTATCGCTCGGGCGACTCGGCCCAGTCCTCCTGGGGAGCGGTGTAGAACCGATAGCGGGCGCCCACGTCGCCGTCCTGGATGAACTTCCGGTAGGCGCTTAGCCGCTGCTCGCCGAGGAGCGCGCTCGCCGCCCGGCGGTGGTCCTCGCGCTCCGCCATGAAGCGCTCCGCGATCTCCTCGTCGGTGAAGTCGCCGCTGGCCCAGGCCCGGGTGAGGTCCCGCATGCGCTCCACCTGGAGGTTCATGAGGCCCTCGAGGTCGCGGCGGTCCGCGCGGCTCATGGGCATGGTCTCCGAGAGCTTCGCGAGCGCCTCTCCGAGCCCGGCCTGCACCTCGTCGAACTCCGCGTAGGCCTTCCGCTCCTCCCCCTTCCGCCGCTCCATCTCCTCCACCCGCGCCGCCGCGGCCTTCTCCTCGTCGATCCGGGCGAGCACGCGGCTCACCTCCTCGAAGAGCACGTCGTCGTCCGCGGTCGCGAGGGCTCCGGCGACCGAGCCCCCGTCCCGCTCCCCCAGGGGCTCGGCGCCGATCGCGGTCCGCTCGGCCGCGAGCCGCCCCACCTGGGCCTGCAGCGCCCCCAGGTCGGCGGCCAGCCGGTCCACCAGGAGCCGCAGGTCCTCGCCTCCGCCCGTCTCCGCGCGCGCGCCGGCAGGTCCCGGCCCGGTCGCCGGTCGCGGCGACACCTCCGCGGGGAGGTCCGCGGGGACGGGGCGGAGGAGGAGCGCGGCCGAGCCACCCACGAGGGCGGCGACGAGCGCGCTGAGGGCGAGCTGGGGGACGGGGGAGGCCATGGGGGTCCGGGGCGAGGGCGCGAGCGCGGACCCGCGCGGCGCGGCGGTCCGCCTGCACGCACCCTACGCGGCGTGGGCGGGATCCGCACGCGCCCGCCGGCGCGCCCGAACGCCTGGGGCCGAACGACTGGGGCCGCCCGCCTGTCCCGGACGCCCCTGCCCGACCGCGCTCATCCGGACCCGGGCTCCGCCATCAGGTCGCCCCCGGGCGCCCGCGGGGTACGATCGCCCCCATGAAGCTCGCCCTCCTCTGGCTGCTCACCCCCGCCGTGGCCCTGGGCCAGGGCTTCGGCCCCCGCCAGTCGCTCTCCGGCGACGAGGGCCGGGCGCGCTCGGTGCACACCGCCGACGTGGACGGGGACGGCGACCTGGACGTGCTCAGCGCCGCCTTCTTCGCCGACAGGATCGCCTGGTACGAGAACCTCGGCGGCGGACTGTTCTCCGGGCCGCGGGTCGTGGACGCCGCGGCGGACGGCGCCACCTGCGTGCGCGGCGCGGACCTGGACGGGGACGGCGACACGGACCTGCTCGCGGCGTGCGGCAACGACGACCGGGTCTCGTGGTACGAGAACCTGGGCGGCGGCGCCTTCGGCCCGGCGGCCGACGTCTCCCCCGCCACCGAGGACGTCTGGTGGACCGAGGCCGCCGACCTGGACGGGGACGGGGACCCGGACGTGCTCCTCGCGAGCTACGGCGACAGCGAGGTCGCCTGGCACGAGAACCTGGGGCAGGGCGCCTTCGGGCCCAAGCGGGTGCTGTCCGCCTCGGCACGCCTGGCCTCCAGCGTGCACGCCGCGGACCTGGACGCCGACGGCGACCTCGACGTGGTCTCCTCCAGCCTCCTGGACAGCAAGGTGGCCTGGTACGAGAACCTCGGCGGCGGGAGCTTCGCGTCCCAGCGCGTCATCACCCTCGACGCCACCTTCCCCTACGCGGCCACCACCGCGGACCTGGACGCCGACGGCGACCCGGACGTCCTCGCGGCCAGCGGCGCAGCGGACCTGGTCGGGTGGTGCGAGAACCTGGGCGCCGGCGCCTTCGGCCCCTTCCAGGTCATCACGAGCACCGCCGACGGCGCGTGGTCGGTGGACGCCGGCGACCTCGACGGCGACGGGGACGTGGACGTGGCCTCGGCGAGCTACTACGACGACCGGATCGCCTGGTACGAGAACCTGGGCGGGGGGCAGTTCAGCGCCCCTCGCAGCGTCACCGCCGCGGCCCTCGGCGCCGTCTCCGTCCACGTGGCCGACGTGGACGGCAACGGCGCCCCCGACCTGCTCTCGGCGAGCTACTTCGACGACACCGTCGCCTGGTACGCGAACCAGAGCGCCCCGCCCGACTGCAACGGGAACGGGGTCCCGGACCCGACGGACATCGCGGCCGGCACCAGCGCCGACTGCAACTTCAACGGCGTCCCCGACGAGTGCGACCTCGCCTCCGGCCTCGAGGAGGACTGTGACCTGAACGGCGTGCCGGACTCCTGCGACGTGGCCGCGGGCGCGGCGGACTGCGACGGCGACGGCACCCTCGACCTCTGCCAGATCGCCGCCGCCCCCTCCCTGGACGCCAACTCCAACGGCGCCCTCGACGCGTGCGAGCCCCAGGTCGGCGCGCGCTACTGCTCCCCCGCCGTGCCCAACTCCACGGGCCGGCCCGGGGAGCTCCGGGTCCTCGGCTCGGCCGTGGTGTTCCTGAACGACGTGGAGCTCGCCGCCGCGGACCTGCCCCCGCAGTCCTTCGGCTACTTCATCACGTCGCGCACCCCGGGCTTCACCCCCATCGTCGCCAACAGCCAGGGCGCCCTCTGCGTCCAGGGCAGCGTCGGACGCTTCGTGGGCCCCGGGCAGATCCAGAGCTCGGGCGCGGCGGGCGTGCTCCACCTGCGCGTCCAGGTCGCCGCGCTCCCCACCCCGACCGGCCCCGTCGCGGCCCAGCCGGGGGAGACCTGGCACTTCCAGCTCTGGCACCGGGACGCGAACCCGATGGTGACGTCGAACTTCACCGACGCCGTCGCCGTCACGTTCCTCTGAGTCCCACGAACACGCCGCTCGGCACCGCAGCCCGGCCTCAGGGCGTGAACGGGACCCTGAGACCGTTGGACAGGTTGAAGCGGTACGGGAAGGCCTGGACGTCGCGGAACCAGAACTGGAAGTTCCAGGTCTCGCCCGCAGCGATCGCGCCGGTAGGGAGGGACGTGCTGGAGAGCTCGACGGGATAGGAGACCGTGCCCGCCGGGCTCGCTCCCACCACCGGGAGGCGCCGCAAGTCGCCGCCGACACAGCGGAGGCCGTTCCCGAGGGCGACCTGGACCTGGTCCGGACCGTAGAAGAAGAGCCCCACCGTGCTCGCCGGGACCCCGGTCACCTCCAGGACGAGGTCATCCGCCGCCACGCTGGTAGAGCCGCTCCATCCGATGGCGGCCCCGCTGCCCGCCGAGTTCGGGATCACCGGGCAGTACGCGTTGGGGCCGCCGCAGGTGATCAGTCCGTCGACGTCGAAGCGGGAAACGTAGTCCCAGATGACCTGGTCCGCGTCCACGGGCGACGGGGCGCCGAAGCCGCCGGGCCAGTCGTGGCCGCCGCCCGTGATGCGGTAGTGCTCGACGGTGAAGCAGCCCTG
>JASFWR010000366.1:0-3802 GCA_050049155.1 Planctomycetota bacterium
CTCACGAAGCGGGAGCCCCTCGACTTCGCCAAGGGGTCTCAGTTCCTCAGCCTCGGCGCCGAGGTCGACGCGGGGTGGGCGCAGCTCCGCGGCGGATACCGCATGGACCTCGAGGGCGGCGTCGAGGACGCGCTGACCGCAGGCCTGGGGGTCTCGCCCTTCGGCGCCGTCCGGCTCGACATCGCCGGGCTGCTGGGTGAGGACACTTACGGCGCGGCTCTGGAGCTGAGCTTCACCTTCTGACGGTCGGCGTAGCGCGCCGGATCAGGCGGCTGAGTTGGGGGACTCGAAGGCTACGAGTGGCCTTCGGGTCCCCGTGCTCAAGGCGAGCTGTTGGTGGCCGGTACCGGACGCGACGACCAACTTCGTCGATATCGAAGGTCGGCGGTCCCTCCCACAGCACGACGTGGGTGTCCGCCTTGTTCGGGCAGGCGACGGAGTCGCCCAGCGAGGTTGACTCGGGGCCCTGCTTCCTTCCGGGCCCTCGGCCCTGAGGGGAGACTTCACCGCGCAGTCGCGGCGCTGCGAGGGAATGGCGCGGGGTGCTGATGGCGGCCTGCCCAGACGCCTTTACGCAGCGATCCGGGAGGAATCGGGGGATTCGTGTCCGCTGCGAGGGGCGGGGGTCAGTTCGGGGGTGGAGGGGCCACGAGGCCCCAACCACCAACCCAAACCACAACAACGACCCCCCCTCAACCAGACCCCGGTCCCATGCAACTCCACACCTTCTCCGCCCTCGCCCTGTCCGCCATCGCCGCCGTCTCCGCCACCACCGAGCCCAGCTCGGCCCCGGTCGTGGACGACCTCTTCCCCGCCGCCTCCGGCGCCATGGAGATCGCCCTCGACGCCGAGGGGAACGGCCCCTCCTACCTCGAGCTGATCTCCGACTACGCCGCGCTCACGGGCCAGTACGTCACCTACTCGAAGGCGACCCGCGAGCTCCTCGCCGGCACCGACGTGCAGCTCGACCGCTCCATGACGATCGCCGCCGAGGGTGTCCAGCACACCACCGAGGTGCTCCTCGCCCAGGCTGGCCTCAACCTCGCCATCGAGAGCGTGGACGGCCCCCAGATCCTCCGGGTCCGCAACGTCGAGACCGAGGGCCGCGAGCTTCGGACCGCGACCAGGAACCTGGACGTCGACGGAGCCGACCTGGCCCGGAAGCACCCGGCGATGCTCTTCAGCATGGTCATCCCGATGCCCACCACCGACGCTCGCCTGCTGTTCAACAGCATCCGCTCCATGATCACGGACCCGAACACGACGCAGATCCTCCCCGCGGGGGGCAGCTCCGGGATGATCATCGTCGGCCACGGCGACTGGGTCTACGAGACCTCCCAGTGGCTCCTCAGCGTCGAGGAGCAGAGCAAGCTCAAGGCCGCCAGGGAGCAGGAAGCCGCCAAGCAGCAGGAGGCCCGCGAAGCTGCCGCCAAGTGATCGGCCGCACCTTCACGAACCTCCGAACCAACCCGCCAGGCGCGCCGTTCTCCGGAACGGCGCGCCTGGACCTGTTGAGGGGGGAGCAAGGGGAGCCGGCCTCCGTGAATCCGGGGCGAGGAGCGGCGCGTTGTGCGATAGTCCGCTTGGGATCCGCCTCCCTCGCTGAGGCGCCGCTGATGACCTGGAGCCGTCGCGCAACCACGACCGAGGCCGCCACCGGACTGGCCGCAGCGCTGCTGGCGTGCGCCGTCGCGTGGGGAGGACCCGCGGATGGAGGTGAGGGCCTTGCGGGGCGCGTGCTCCGCAGCGGGAGTCGGAGCCTCCTGGGGACGGGCGTCGAGCGCAGCGCCAGCGTGCGGCTCGGGGATCTGGACGGCGACGGGGACCTGGACGCGGTGGTGGCCAACGGGCGGCACTGGCCGGCGCAGAACCTGGTGCACCTGAACCAGGGGAGGGGGCGCTTCAACGTGATCCGGCCCCTGGGGGAGGACCGGGCGACCTCCTACGCCACGGAGCTGGTGGACCTGGATGGGGACGGGGACCTGGATGTCGCGGTGGGGAACGACGTGGCGCCGAACCTGGTCTTCCTCAACGACGGGGAGGGGCGCTTCGAGCGGGCGGGGGGCTTCGGGTCGCCCACGAGCCTGCGGAGCGTCACGGCCGCGGACGTGGACGGGGACGGGGACCCGGACCTGCTGCTGTGCGTGCGCGGGCGGGCCAACGAGATCCACCTGAACGACGGGGCGGGCCGGTTCACGGCGGGTGGGACGTTCGGGGTGGCGGGGGAGTCGACCATCGACGTGGCGGCGGCGGACGTGGACGGGGACGGGGACCTGGACCTGGTGCTCGCCAACCGGGACGGGCAGGGGAACGCCGTGCTGCTCGGGGACGGGGAGGGCGGCTTCGACGAGCGGCGCGCGTACGGATCGGGGAGCGACGAGACCCGCGCGGTGGCGGCCGCGGACCTGGACGGCGACGGGCACGTGGACTGGGTCGCGGGCAACATCGGGCAGCGGGACGTCGTGTACTTCGGGGACGGGGAGGGCGGCGTGCGCGAGGCGGTGCCCTTCGGCCCGGCGGACGGGCGGACCTACGCCCTCGCCCTCGCGGACCTCGACCGGGACGGGGTGCTCGACGTGGTCGCGGGCCGCGCCGGGCAGCCGGACGCGGCCTACCTCCGCGGGGCGCCCGCCGCGCCGATGCGGGAGCTCGTCTTCGGCGAGCCGGAGGACGTGACCTACGGCCTCGACGTGGGGGACGTGAACGGCGACGGCTTCCCCGACGTGGTGGTGGCCGTGTCCGACGGCCCCAACCGGATCTACCTCAACCTGCCAGAGAAGCCCGAGCCCCGCCGCGAGCGGCGTCCCCGATGAACCTCCGCGCGCACCGACTCCTCGCCCTCCCGCTCGCGTCCCTGCTGGCCGTCGCGGCCGCCGGCCAGGACGGCCACTGGCCCGGCTTCCGCGGGCCCGGCGGGAGCGGGGTCTGCGACGACGCTTCGCTCCCCGTGAGCTGGGACGCGGACCCCGGGTCCGAGACCCCGAGCGGCGTCCTCTGGCGTGCCGAGGTCCCCGGACTGGGCCACTCGAGCCCCATCGTCTGGGGGGACCGCGTGTACGTCTGCACCGCCGTGCCCGAGGGGGGCGTGGCGGAGCTGATGCTGGGCAAGGGCGGCCAGCCCACGGCGGCCAACGACGAGCGGCCGCACCGGTGGCTGATCCTCTGCTTCCAGAAGCGGACCGGGGAGGAGCTCTGGCGGCGCGTCGTGCACGAGGGGATCCCGCGGGCCACCCGCCACGAGAAGGCGACCCAGGCGAACTCGACCCTGGCCTGCGACGGCGAGCGGCTGGTGGCGTGCCTGGGCTCCGAGGGGCTGCACTGCTTCGACCTCGAGGGCGAGCGGGTCTGGCGCAAGGACCTCGGCGTGGTGGACATCTCCAAGTACGGCATCGGCTGGGGCTATGCGAGCTCGCCGGCGCTGCACGGGGACCGGATCGTCATCGCCTGCGACGACCCCAAGCGGCCCTTCGTGGCGGCCTTCAACCTCTCCGATGGCGAGGAGGTCTGGCGCGTGGACCGGGCGGGGATCTGCGAGCGCAGCTGGGGCACGCCCTTCGTCCACGCCTCCGAGGGCCGGACCCAGGTGGTGGTCAACGGCTGGCCGATCGTGGCGTCCTACGACCTCGAGGACGGCGCGGAGCT
The DNA here is from genome assembly GCA_050049155.1 of Planctomycetota bacterium. GTDB lineage: Bacteria > Planctomycetota > UBA1135 > UBA1135 > Saltatorellus. The sequence continues at coordinate 3,643 of JASFWR010000366.1, forward strand.
CTGGCGCATCGAGGGCGGGGGCGACAACCCCATCCCCACCCCCTTCGCCGCCGACGGCCACATCGTCATCGCCAGCGCCCACGGCCCCATGTCCCCGGTCTACGTGGTCCGCCCCGGCGCGGAGGGCAACATCACGCCGAGCAAGCGCGAACCCTCCAAC
>JASFWR010000368.1:0-3794 GCA_050049155.1 Planctomycetota bacterium
CGATCGGTCCGCATGTTGAGCGGGTTGGTCGGGCGCGTGCGGCCCTTGAGGTAGACGATGTAGTAGCCCTTCGGCCCGCGGTACGGGCCGGCGACGGTCCCCGGCTCCATGTCGAAGAAGATGGTGTCGACGAGCGCGCCGTTGGCCAGGAAGTGCTCGTACTCGGACTCGCCGATCGCGCGCTTCATGTCGTTGCGGGTCATCGGCTCCTCGTTGAAGGCGCCGAAGTTCTTCATGCCGATGGCCGGCGGCTGCTTGCCGGTGGCCGGCAGCGGCGGGTCCCAGTACTCGCTGTTCTGACGGAGGAAGTCCGACCACCAGCGGTCGAAGGGCAGCAGCTCCTTCTCGGGCGCGTAGTTCTCCCCGGCGTCGGCGGCGGCCGCGCGGGCGGCGGCGTCGGCGGCGAGCTCGGTCAGGTAGGCGTCCACCTGGGCCCTCAGGGCGGTGGCTTTCTCGTAGGCCGCGTCCCAGCCGTTCTCCTTCCAGGAGTACGCGGGGAAGTCGAAGGCGGACACGAGGAGGATCTCCGCCCGCGCCTTCGCGAGGCCCATGATCCCGTTGGCGATCGGGAGATGCGCCTCGAGCTCCGCCGAGAGCTCGCCGTTGTCGCCGATCTCGAGGGCGGTCGCCTGCCCGGACTTGAAGGAGTCCACGAGCTGCAGGTGGGCCTCGTAGGCCTCGGCCGAGGGGAAGCCGTGCCCCTGGAGCGCCAGGAAGTCCATGTTGAACATGGAGTTGGCCATCTGCTGGCGGATCTCCGCGATCATCGCCTGGAAGTCCTCGTCCGAGGTCATCAGGCCGTCCTTCGTGAGGCGCTGGCGGGCGGCCTCGTACAGGGCGAGGCAGAGCTTGGCGTCCTCGATGTCCTGCTGGCTGAAGGCCACGCGCATCTCGTCGAAGACGTCCTGGGTCTTGATCTCGGCGCTCCAGTCTCCCCCGTCGATGACCATGGCCAGCTCCTCGGGGATGCCCTGCGTGGCCGTCTTGACCTCCGCGAGGCTCCACAGGGCCTGCATGACGAAGTCGCGCAGGAGCTGCATCATCATCTCCTGCTCCGCGACGATCGGCTCCCCGGACTCCTCGGAGACCTGGAGGCGGCGCTCGTACTCGCGGGCGTAGTCGGCGATGAGGTCGACCTGGGGCGACCCGCCCTGGATCGCCTCGACGGCGAGCATGGGCCAGGTGTCCGGGTGGTCGGGGAAGAAGAGCTGGTCGAACTCCATGGTCTGGCGGACCTGGTCCCGGTACCAGTCGCCGGAACCGTAGGCGCGGCGCAGCTCGACCTCGTGATCGAGGGTCGGGAAGCGCTCCTGGAAGCTGGCCTTCTCGGCAGCGAGGCGGCGCTCCACGAACGACATGTCGAGGTCGAAGCGCTTCATGCGCTCCGCGACCTCCGCGGCGACCTGCTCGTCCGTCGCGTCGGGCATCTCCGCCACCACGGCCTCGCGCACCTCACCGACCCGGATCTCCCGCTCGTGGTCCATGAGCGTCTGGAGCTTGCGCGCCTCGAGCGCGTTGCGGCCCGGCCCGTACACCAGGAAGCGCTTGATCGCCATGTCGGAGATCCGGACGCCGTTGACGAACACGGGCTCGCCGAACTCGGACTCCTGCAGGGAGGCGGGCGCGGCCGGGGTCAGGGCGGGGGCGGCGGCCTGGGCGATCGGAGCGGCCAGGCCGAGCAGCGGGAGGGTGAGGAGGATGCGATTCTTCATCGGTCCGAGGGAGTGCGGCGAGCGGGGCTCTGGGGGCCGTTCCAGGTGGGCCTGGGAGGCCTGCGCTCGGCGGTTCTGGGTTTCGGGAGAGGGATCCTACGGAGCCGCTCGCGGGGTGAGAGAAGAAAGCAGGAACTGCCTTGGAATCGAGGGGAGCGGGCGTTCGGGCGCGTTCGACCGCGCGGCGGCTCGCTCGTGGACGCGAGGGAGACCGAGCGCTCGGCGGGCCTCCCGGGTAGCTTGATCGGCATTCCATGGCCTATCCCACGCGCACAATCGCACTCCTTTGCGAGCTTCTTCACCCGGCGATCGCACCGGACCCGCGCCCCATCCAGCGGCTCCACAATGAGATGTTCGAGGGGGGCCAGCCGGCCTACGCGGGGTTCCAGGTGAGCCCTCTGGGCCCCATCCTGTCGAACCCCACCGCGACGCCGGGCGGGGTGTCGCAGGTGGCCTTCCTGGCGGACCGCGTCCAGTTCCGGGAGGAGCGGGGGACCCTCACCCACGAGGCCTTCGCCGCGCGCGTGCGGGAGATCGCCGAGCGGGCGGCGCCGCTGCGGGGGGTCCCGACCTTCTCCGCCCAGCAGGTGATCCTGCAGACCCTCGTGAACCCTCGCACGCAGACCGACACCCGGGCCTTCCTGAAGGACCGGGTCTTCGGCTTCGGCGAGGAGCTGCAGGCCCTGGGTCGCACCTCCCAGCTGGTGGGCCTGCGACTCGGGTTCAGCCCCGAGCCCGGTGACGACAGCGCCTTCGGCCTGCGCATCGAGTCGTACACCTCCGACCCGCGCTCCCTCTACATCGAGGTCCAGGGCACCTTCGGGTCCGTGACCCCCTCGGCGGACCTCGAGGTGGTCGAGGGCAACGTCCTGCGGACCTACGACTTCCTGATCGAGCGCGTCCTGCCCTTCATCTCCAGCTTCGATCGCCGGGAGGGGGGACGAAACGGCGCCGAGGAGCGAGACTAGTCCGCGCCATGCAGCAGCCCGTCCTCCTCCCCCTCGCCCTCGCCGCGGCGGCGGCCCTCGCGCACCTCGCCGGCTGCGGCCCCAAGGAGCCGACTCCCGCCCCCGCGCCCGAGGTCCCCGAGGGCACCGTCCTGCTCGTGGACCAGCAGCCGATCCTCGCCTCGGAGGTCGACCGCTACGTGGACGCCGTCCGGCTCATCGAGCCCGAGTTCGTGCTCCGTGACCACCGCCGCAAGGTCCTCAGCAACATCTCGATCCCCATCGCCGCGGGGGCGGCCCTGGACCCCGCCAGCCGCGAGGAGGCCTTCGAGCGGGCGCAGCGGCTGCTGGCCGCGTCCCGTGAGACGGGGAAGGTCCCCGACGACGCCCCGGCGCCGCGGGTGATGACCGGGACGTTCAAGGACGTGGGCCTCATCCCGTGGGCCATCGCCACCGACCTGGAGCCGCTCACCTTCTCGGAGCTGCACGAGACGCCGGGCGCGTGGACCTTCTTCAAGCTCACGGCCACCACCCACCCCCCGGGCGAGTTCGTGGGTCACTCGCAGGTCACGATCGTCCGCTACGACGTGCCCTACCTCCCCACCGAGGCGGTCCGCGGCCTCGTCCAGTCCGCCATCGGCGGCTTCGACGTCCAGGTGGTGGACCCCGAGTGGGAGCCCCTCGTCCCGCCCCTCTACCTCTACCCCCAGGGTGACGCCCGATGATCCTCCCGCTCCTGCTCGCCTCCGCGGCCGCGCCGGCTCCGGCCCACGCGGCCCCCCTCGCGGCCTCCCTCGCGGCCTCCCTTGTCCGGTCCGCGCCCCTCCGGGCCGAGGACCCCGCACCGACCGACGAGGTGAAGCGCGCCACCGAGTGGCCGGAGGTCGCCAACCTGGCGGCCCTGAAGCGCAGCATCAGCAAGGTGCGCAAGGCGCGCACGGAGGAGATGGCGAGCTCCGGGGCGGCGGAGCTCGAGGCGATCGGCGCCGCGGCGGCGCCGCTCCTGCTCGACCGAATGGGCGCGGAGAAGGACGCCGGCGCCCGCGAGCGCATGGCCGCGGTCCTCGACGCCGTCACCGCCGCTGAGCACACCCGGCTCCTCGCCGAGGTCCTGGGGTCGCCCCAGAACGCGACC